>JACRCO010000053.1 GCA_016218975.1 Deltaproteobacteria bacterium | reverse complement strand
TGCCACGACCCGAAGGCCCAGGCAAAGCTCGACCGGAAACCGTGACATCAACCTGGTGACAGGGTACAGGAGGTTCTCCGTGGCAAAAACCACGAAAATATGCCCGGCGGGAGAGGGCGCGGAAGGAAGTGCGAAGTTGGAAAAAGCGAGGGATGGGGGGAAAAAGGGGACGGTCAGCCGGAGGCAGCTCCTCCAGGGACTGGCCGTCGCGGGAGGCGCTGCCATCATAGGGACCTCCACCGAGGTGTTCGCCGATGGGAAGTTCTCCGGATGGCCGGACCGCCGCGGGATGCTCACGGATCTTACGGAATGCGTCGGCTGCCGCTCCTGTGAAAAGGCGTGCAACGAGGCGAACCGTCTTCCCGGGCCGGAGGTTCCCTTCGACGAAAAATCGGTGTTCGAAAGGAAGAGGCGGCCCACCGCCTCGGCATACACGGTCGTCAACCGGTACGAACCCAAATCGTCGGACAAACCCTTGTACCGGAAGGTGCAGTGCAACCATTGCAACGAGCCGAGCTGCGCTGCAGCTTGCCCGGTAAAGGCGTACACGAAGACCCCCGAGGGGTCGGTTTTGTACAACGCGGACGTCTGCTTCGGCTGCCGGTACTGCATGGTGGCCTGCCCGTTCTACGTACCCGCCTACGATTACGACAGCGCCCTGGAGCCGAAGATCGTCAAGTGCACCCTCTGCTATGGAAGGATAAGCAAGGGGGGCATCCCGGCGTGCGCCGAGGCCTGCCCGGCGGGTGCGGTCACCTTCGGCAAGCGGAGCGATCTCATCAAGCTCGCGCGGAACAAGATCCGCAAGAACCCCGACAAGTACATCGACCGCATCTACGGGGAATATGAAGTCGGCGGGACGAGCTGGCTGTACATCTCCAGCGTTCCATTCGATCAGTTGGACTACCCGAACAACATCCCCGAGAAACCGCTCGTGGAACAGACGAAAGGGTTCCTCTCCGCCGTGCCGATGGTCCTCACCATATGGCCGGCGCTTCTGACGATGTGCTACGCCGCAACAAGGAACAAGGAGGGCAAGGAATGAACGACGAAACCATCGCCAAGGCGGAGAGCTTCCCCGCACGGTTCACGGACAAGCTCCTGATGGGTATGTCCTGGGCCGAGTACTCGAAAAAGCTCATCACGCCGTTCAACATCGTCGCCATGATCATACTGTGCGTCGGCTTCCCGCTGATCGGCCTGCGGTTCTACAAGGGGCTGGCCGCGGTCACGCACTCGTCCAACGAGTACCCCTGGAGCATCCTGCTGGGGTGGGGGCTCTTCGCGGGCGTCCCGCTGTCCGCGACCGGTTACGTGATGGCGACTACGGTGTACATCCTGGGATACAAGAAATACCATCCCCTGGTCCGGCTCGGCGTTCTCACCGGTTTCATGGGATACCTCTTTGCGGTAATCTACCTCCTGATCGATATAGGTCGCCCGTGGAGGATCTACTACCCGATGGCGGTGTCCTACGGACCGACTTCCGTCCTGTTCCTCGTTGCCTGGCATGTCTCCACCTACCTCACCGTCCAGCTTCTTGAATTCAGCCCCGCGATCCTGGAGTGGATCCGCGCACAGAGGGTCCGCAAGTGGGCGATCCTCATCACGATTGCGATGACTATCGCGGGCGTGATCCTCTCCACGCTGCACCAGTCCGCGCTGGGGGCGCTCTTCCTCCTCGCCCCGGGGAAGGTCCACCCGCTCTGGTATTCCACCTTCATCCCGGTGTTCAACTTCATCTCCAGCATCTTCGGCGGCTTGTGCATGGTGATCGCCGTCAGCACGGTGTGCGCCCGCTGGCTCCGCGACAAGGCGGACGACACGTTCCTTTCCAACCTCGATCCGCTGACCGTCGGGCTCGGGAAGGCGGCTGCCGTCGTCATGTTCGTCTACTTCGTGCTGAAGCTGATCGGGGTGGCGCACGACGACAACTGGGCGCTCCTGGGGACCGGATACGGATACTGGTTCCTCGTGGAGATCTTCCTGTTCGTGGCCCTTCCGGTCGTCACACTCTCCGTGGGTGTGAAGAAGAACAGCGCGGGGCTCGTCCGGTTCGGTGCCTTCCACGCCATAGCCGGGATCATCCTTAACCGCCTGAACCTGTCGATCATCACGTTCAACTACAACCTGCCGGACCATTTCCACCACATCGTTCCTCCCGCGAAGGAGGCGCTCATCGTCCTTTCGATCATAACGTTCCACATACTTCTGTTCCGCTGGATACTGAACCGGATGCCGGTCCTCCGCGAGGACCCGGATTTCCCCGAGGAGGATCACTGACGATATGGTCCCCGCTCCGTTCGAAGGGGGATTTTCGATGAGATGGAGGATGCGTCAGGCCGCCGGCCCGGCGCTCCTCCTTTTCCTCCTGCTCGCCGGATTCGCCGCGGCCGGGCACGCGAAGGAGGAGGGGGACCTTTCCATCGAATCGCTCAAGTGCCTCCAGTGCCACGGCAAAAAGGGCATAGTCTACAAGTTCCAGAGCGACGAGACCGTGGAGGCGTTCGTCAACCCGGCGAAGTACAAGATGTCGGTCCACGGTTTCCTGAGCTGCTCCCGCTGCCACACCGATTTCTCGACCGACCATCACGCCTCGCGGAATTTCCGAAACAAGGTGCAGTACCGCGTGAAGGCGTCGGCGGTCTGCCGCGGCTGCCACACACCGGACCAGATAAAGTCGAAGTCCGTCCATGCCGACCTTTTGACGAAGGAGAAGGAGGGGGCCTCTCCCATCTGCACGGATTGCCACGACGCCCACTCCGTCACTCCCGTCGCGGGCGGCAAGATCATCCGGAGCGAGACCGAGTACTGCATGAAGTGCCATCAGCAGAAGATGACGATGACCTGCCGGAACGGGGACAAGATCGCGCTTAACGTCGCGAATTCCTTTTCCGAGGGGAACGCCCACGACAAGCTGCGGTGCTCGGACTGCCACTACGGCTTTTCGTCCGAAGAGCATCCGAAGCGTAACTTCAGGAGCCGCCGGGATTACACGATCGCCTCCTCGGAAAGCTGCCGCCGCTGCCATTTCGA
Organism: Deltaproteobacteria bacterium; assembly: GCA_016218975.1. Lineage (NCBI taxonomy): Bacteria > Pseudomonadati > Myxococcota > Myxococcia > Deltaproteobacteria bacterium. Next base: position 273,364 of record JACRCO010000053.1, on the reverse strand, counting down.
CAAGTACACCAAGACCCTGGACAGCGTCCACTATACGATACTGAGCCAGGGGAACCTCACCGCCCCGGTATGCAACGACTGCCACGGCTCCCACCAGATCCCCCACATTTCCCGGGGCGTCAAGGGAAGGGTGCTAACGACGCAGAGGTGCCGGAAGTGCCACGAGGAGGTCTTTGGCGTTTACGCCAAGAGCGTGCACGGGAGCGCCCTGTTCAACGAGCAGAACACCGACGTCCCGATCTGCATCGACTGCCACACGGCCCACGACACCGAGAACCCTCTTACGCTGGAATACCACGAGCGGATCCCGCAGATGTGCGGGAACTGCCACGCGAACCCGGCTGTCGTCAGCAAGTACGGGCTGTCGACCGAGGTGCTGAACGCCTATCTCACCGATTTCCACGGCGTCACGCTGGGGCTATACAAGAAGCAGCGGGAGCAGCTATACAAGCCGGCGCGGCCGATCGCCGTCTGCACCGACTGCCACGGGACACACAACATCGCGAGCTCGATCAGCTCCGATCCGGCGTACGTCAAGGCCAACCTTGTCAAGCGGTGCCAGAAGTGCCATAAGGACGCCAACGAGAATTTCCCGAACGCCTGGCTGTCGCATTACAAGCCGTCTCTTACGAAGTTCCCCCTGATCTTCCTGGTGAGCACCGCCTACAAGATCTTCATCCCGATCATGGGGCTCGGGCTGCTGCTTCAGATCTTCCTGCACATCTGGCGGTATGCCGTCAACCGGTGAAGAAGAGGTGACGACAGGGAAGGACACGGTCATGGAGAAGGGTAAAAGGAAGATCCGGAGGTTCAGCACGTTCCGGATCGTCGAGCACTGGATGATCGTCATGAGCTCGGCGGTCCTGCTGGCCACGGGCCTCTGCCAGAGGTTCTGGCACGTGGAGTCCGCCCAATGGTTCATCCTTAAACTGGGGGGAATCGACAGCGTCCGCCTGATCCACCGGTATGCGGGGGTCTTTTTCACAATGGAGATCCTGGTTCACGTAGGCGTGGCGTTCGCGGGAGTCGCGGCCAGGAAATGGGACTCGTCGATGTTCATCACCCGGGACGACCTGATCGCCGCCATCCACAATATACGGTACTACTTCGGGCTCGAGGACCACGCGGCCCGGTGCGACCGGTACGACTACATGGAGAAGTTCGAGTACTGGACCATCCTGATCGGCGGTTTCCTCATGATCGGTACCGGCGCCGTCCTGTGGCTGCCGACGACCGTCACGCGCATACTGCCCGGGGAGATCATACCCGCAGCGAAAGTGCTCCATTCCAACGAGGCGATGCTGATCTTCCTCATCAACGCCATCTGGCACATCTATAATTCCATCTTCAGCCCGGAGGTCTTCCCCCTGGACACGAGTATCTTCACCGGATACATATCCAGGGAGCGGATGCTGCGGGAGCACCCGCTCGAGCTGGCGCGGATCGAGGGAGTGGGGCCTGACGACCTGCTGGGCGACGGGCTGAAGGAGGAGGAATCCCCGGCGGACCCGGCCGGGACCGCCCAGACCGCAGGCGGCGGGGAGCGCGTTCCCCGTTGACGGGGCAGGCACCGGCCTATACATTGGCCAAGGGCGAACCGTTCCTGTCATCCCGCCCGGGCCGGTGTAGCCGATGAAGAAACGGATCATCTTCCTGCTGATCCTGAACATGGCCATCATACTGGTCAGCCTCGGGATAATCAGCCATCTGAGCGTTAACGCCAGTATCCAGCGGTCCCTCGAAAACCGGCTCGCGCTTGCGAACATCATCGGCAAGTACGTCGACTACATACTCGAAAACAACCTGAAGCGGCTCTACGACGTCTCTCTTTCCGGAAAGATCGACTTCACGGACAAGGACTGGGAGCCGGAGAAGAAGGCGTTAAAGGCCGCCATCGAGTATTCGATTTTCACGGGCCGGATCTTCCTGACGGACCTGCACGGGAACGTGGTCATAGCCTACCCGCACCAGGAAGGGGAGGACGTAAACCTTTCCGGCATCCCGGAGGTGAGCAGGACGCTGCGGGGTCTGAAACCCGTAATCTCCGCGGTGCACACGGTCGAATCCACGAACCGGAAAATCATCCTCGCGCTTGTTCCGCTGAAGGACAAGAACGGGGACGTTGTGGGGGTGGCGGGGGGGGAGATCGATCCCACGAACTATCTACTTTCGCAGATAATCCGGACGATACCCATTGGCGCGGACAGCTACATCGAACTCGTGGACAGCCGCGGCGTCATCATCGCCTCCAACGACCCGAGGCGCATCCTAACCTGCAGCGAGCGGTACAAGTTCCTGGGCAACCTGATAAACGAAAGGAAGGCTTCGACGTTAAGCTGCCACCGTTGCAAGGAGACGCCTCCCGGCGCCAAGGCGGGGAAGGACATGCTGGCCTTCGCCCCGCTCTCGACCGCCCCTTGGGGGATCATAGTGCGGGATCCCCAGGATACCGTGTTCCTGCCCTCCATCAGCCTGCGGAAGGGCTTCCTGGTCCTGAGCGTTATAGCCATCATCACCGCATCGCTGCTGGCGATCGGGCTTTCCCGCAGCATCGTCCGGCCTGTGCGTTCCCTTATCGACGCCACGCAGAGGATCGCCCGGGGGAACCTCGAGGACCCCATCGAGGCGACGGCAGGCGACGAAATCGGGACCTTGAGCCGGAGCTTCGACGAGATGCGGATCAAACTGGCGGAATCGCACGAAAGCATCCAGAAGTACAGTTCCGATCTGGAGAGCCGGGTTGCCGACAGGACGAAGGAGCTCAACCGCAGCAGGGGAAAACTCGCGGTGCTGCTGCGTGAGATCATCACCGCCGGGGAGGACGAACGGAAGCGGATCGCGCGGGAGCTGCACGACGACACGAGCCAGTGCGTGAACGCCATCCTCATCTCGCTCGACTCTGTCATCATGCGGTTCCCCGCCGACGATCCCCGGCGGAAGCATCTGCAGCAGATCCGGGAGCAGTGCATGTCGATGCTGAAAGGGCTCCACAGGATGATCAAGGATCTCCGCCCCCCCATCCTCGACGATCTCGGCCTCGAATCGGCCATCAAGTGGGTCCTCGAGAAGCATGTGGGGGAAAAGGGAATCCATTTCGAGTTGAACACGATGGGAAACTACGACGAAATGAAGGCGAAGGTCCAGGGCGCCCTCGACAACTCGAAGATCGAGCTGGTGTTGTTCAGGGTCGCGCAGGAAGCCATCATCAACATTTGCAAGCACGCAGACGCCAAAAACGTCTCGGTATCTGTTACATTCTGGGAAACGGGCATCGGGATGGAAATCCAGGACGACGGCAAGGGATTCGATGCGGCGCAGGTTCTCGAGCCGGTGAGGGACGAGAACCAATGGGGGTTCGGACTTCTCGGGATGGAGGAGCGAATCGCCCTGCTGGACGGCAAGCTGACGATCCATTCGGAGCCGGGGTGGGGGACGTTGATCAAGGTGTACATTCCGATACGGCCCGAACCTGCACCGGACGGGTCGGAAGGAAACGGGTGACTCCATGGCGAAGATAAAGATCCTTGTCGCGGACGACCATGCCCTGCTGCGCGAGGGGATCAAGGCGATCCTTTCGCTTCACGACGACGTAGACGTGGTGGGTGAGGCGTCCGACGGCATGGAGGCCATCCAGAAAGCTCAGAAGCTCAAGCCCGACATCGTGCTGATGGACATTGCCATGCCGGGGCTGGGGGGACTCGAGGCCACCCTGGAGATCAAGAAGTCCTCCCCCGACATCAAGATCCTGATCCTGAGCCAGTACGACGACAAGGAATACGTCAGCCGGCTGATCAAGGCGGGCGTCTCGGGATACATACTGAAGCACGCCGTGGGGACGGACCTGCTTTCCTCGATACGGGCGGTGGCGCGCGGGGAGTTCTACCTGTACTCAGCGATAGCCTCTTCCGTGATCGGGGATTACCTGAGCAAGGGGAAGGGGGAGCCCGCCGTCGAGGATCCTTATGAGAGACTGACGGACCGGGAGAAGCAGGTCCTGAAATTGATCGCGGAAGGGCATACCCACAAGGAAATTGCGAACATGCTCGACATCAGCGTGAAGACCGTCATCGCCCACTATGCGAACTTCCAGGAGAAGCTGGACATCCGAACGCGGGCGGGACTGATCAAGTTCGCTTTTCAGCGGGGGATCGTGAAATAAGCACGGCCGGCGCTCCTGCCGGAACGCCGGTCGTGTGCGTCGTCGTGGTGCGGTTCGTTACGGAAGTTTCTTTCCCGTCTTCTGAAGAATCGTTTCCCACAGGTCCGCGTGTTCCTCTTCCTTCGTGACGATCCCCTCCATCATCAGGCGGGTCGTGGAATCGCCGAGTTCGTCGGCGAGCTTGATGACGGTCTTGTAGAACTCGATCGCGCCGTATTCCGCGTCGAGGTCGTCCTGCATCATTTTTCGAAGGTCTCCGCCTGTCTTGACCGGTGAGGGTTTGGTGGAAGGGTTCCCTTCGAGGAAATTGATCCTCTCGGCGACGATCTCCGCGTGCTTCATCTCGTCCATGCTCACCTTTTCGAACAGGGGAAGGATCGACGCGCTTTCGATTCCGTCTCCTGTCCAGTGGTGGTGGAGATATTGGAGGATGGCTCCGATCTCCAGTTCCAGGACCTTGTTCAACGCCTCGATAATCTTGGGATTTCCTTTCATCGGGCACCTCCACGGGATTAATGGGAGCGGCGGATGCGGCTACCCGGCAAGCCGGTCAACGATGATAAGATAGCAGGAAGCGCCAAACTGTCGCAGAAATTATTTGCCGGTCGTCCGGGAGGAATCGCCGCGGGGAAATGCGGTTGACCCGTGCGGGGGGGATTTGTATAATTCGCTTTTGCCGTTTCGATGCATGGTGAGTGTAGCTCAGTCGGCAGAGCACCAGGTTGTGGCCCTGGGTGTCGTGGGTTCAATCCCCATCACTCACCCCATTTTTTCGCGCCTGTAGCTCAGGGGATAGAGCACCGGCCTCCGGAGCCGGGTGCGGAGGTTCGATTCCTCCCAGGCGCGCCAAAGTTTTTCGTATATCGGCAGCGGAGGAATCGAAGCGAGGACGCCGCCGAGCGAGTAGCGAGGAAAAGCGCGCATGGACGCGCGCGACAGGCGGGCGAGGGGAGGCTACGCAGCCGGAGCCAGGGATGGCGAAGGCGTAGTAGCCGATTCCTCCCAGGCGCGCCAAAGTTTTTCGTATATCGGTTCATGATCTTTCACAACGTGGGCCATTAGCTCAACCCGGCAGAGCAGCTGACTCTTAATCAGGAGGTTGAAGGTTCGAATCCTTCATGGCCCACCAGAAAAACCAGGGGACTGCAGCCTTTCGGTTGCAGTCCCCTTTTCGTGACGTCCTCTAATATTTAGATGCTATTGCGCCACCGGGCGATTCCTAACCGGCCACATGGAATCCGCTGATAAGCATGAAATTCTGGAGATCGGAATCCATGCGGCGCAGATCGTCGGCGATTTTCTTTATATCCCCCGTCCCTTCCGCGAGGTGCATCACGCTTTGGGATACGGTTTCGACCTCCTTCGACATAGAGTCGGCGGTGCTCGACTGCTGGCTTGCCGCGGACGCGATCTGGTGTATCCTGTCCGCCCCTTCGCCGATTTTTCCGAGGATTCCGCTGAAGGCGTCCCCCACGCCCTGTGATATCTCCACCACTTCCCTGGTTTTTCCCATGCCGTGCTGCATCGCGGCGGCCGATGTCGTAACCTCTTTCTGTATCTTGTCGATGATCGAACCGATCTCCGCGGTCGCTTCCCTGGTTCGTTCCGCCAGTTTTCGTACCTCGTCCGCCACGACCGCGAATCCCAGCCCCTGGGTTCCGGCCCGGGCCGCCTCGATAGCGGCGTTCAGCGCGAGCAGGTTTGTCTGTTCCGCGATTCCCCGGATGACGCCCGTGACTTCGCCGATTTTCGCGGAACTGCATCCGAGGTCGTCGATCGTTTTCGATATCGACTCGATCTCGCCGTAAAGGCCTTTGACCTGCGTGAGCGACCTGTCGATCTCTTTCCCGCCGTCGGTTGCGACACGCCTGGTTTCTTCGGTGGCATGGGCTGTGGCTTCGGCGTTTTTGGCGACATCGACGGCGGTCTGGACCATTTCGGTCGCGGCGGATGCGAGTGAGATGGACTTGCCGGACAGGTTGTCGGCATTCCTTGCGAACGCTTCGGATATGGATGTGAGCTGGCCGATCGATACTGTGATGGTCTGTGTCTTTTCGCGCATGCCTGCGATGACGCTGTGAAGCTTGTCCATCAGGGTGTTTACGCCGCCGCTGATTTCGCCGATCTCGTCGTGCCCGACGGCCAGCCGGTTCGTCAGGTCTGCGTTGTCTCCGGAAAGCTCGTTGATCTTCGCCACGATCGTTTTCAATCCGCGGCCGATAGACCCCGCCATCCACAACCCCAGGAGCAGCGATACGACGATCGCCAGGGCGCCTACGGCGACGATGGTCGTCAATGTCGTCCTCGATGCGGAGTTTACGGAGTTCACGGCCTCTTCCTGGAGCGTGCCGGCGCTCGACACGTCTTTCATCCGCTTCTGGATCTCTTCCGAAACCATGCCGCGCATACGATCGTTGAGGCCGTCGAGGTCGTTCGTCACCTTGATCAGTGAGCGCATCTTGTCGGAAATTTTGGCGTAATCGCCGCGGACCGCCGAAAGCGCTCCGGAGGCTTCCGCGAGGAGCTTCGCTTCGTTCCCGCCCCCGCCTTCCTTCGCGAGAAGGGCGTTCAGCTTCTTTCCGTGGTCGAAGGCCTGGGCGAACATGCTTTCCACGCCGCCGGAGACCGTGTTGAAATCCTTCAGGTTCTTCTCGTTCAGGCTCCGGTTGATCTGGGATTCGATGGAAGTGGCGAGCACGGTGAGACTGGAGGCGTGCGTGAGGATCTGGTTGGTAGCGGAGAAGGCATTGATCCCGGTTTCCATGCTCTGGGTATTGCTCTTCATCGACTTGGAGGCGAGGGCCACTTCCTTCTCCACCGTCGGAACGATGTACGTGAGCTCTTTCTTGATGTCGCCGGCGAAATTATCGATCTCGTTCCGCATGCCCTCGTCTTCGTCGTTGATGCGCTTGATCTGGCGGGAAGACAGGTTTTTCATTTTTTCGTTGATCGCATGAAGAGGTTTCATGATGTCGGCGACGGACTTGTCGGCGTTGTTCGTCGATTTCAGCGCTTCGCCGATTTTCCGGACGGTCTCATCGAACGCATCCCGGCGGACGCCCACCGATCGTTTGTCCTTCGATGCGACGATTTCACCGATCAATATCTGGAGCTTTCCGATCCCTTCCTGCGAAAGCATGAAGCTGTGGGTCTGGCGGTTGGCCGTTATCAGGCCGCCGATCGAGCCGACCATCGCCGTCGAGCTTTGCCCCTGAAGTTTCCTCACGGATTCGTCGAGCTGGCGCATTTTCGAGGTCGTCGCCTGTATCCTCGCCTTGATCGAAGCCGAGGCGGCGGCGACATCCTTCTGTGCCGCGGTTTTCCGCTGCGCACCTTCCGAGATGGACGCCGTGAATTCCGAGATGGCCTTTTTGCCGGCGTACTCCTCGTCCTTCATCCTGGCCAGGGCGTCCGCCGCATCGAGGGATTGCTTCAGCGAATCATTGGCTTGAGCCGCCTGCTTTCCGGCTTCTTCCGGTGTCGAGGAAGAGGCCAGGGCAATGAGGTTCGCCGCGTGCCCTTGAAGCAACTGGAGATGACGGAGAGCCTTTACCTGGTACGGCGTCGTCTTTTCGGTCAGCTGGTTGATATTGCCTTTTATCGATCGGATACCGACGACCGCCGCCCCGACCGCGGCGATCATGCTGACCAGGACGATCGCCGTGTTGAGAAGGAGTTTGCTTTTGATCGTCATATCACAGGTCTCCGTCTAATCTTCGAGGGATGCGGGCGCCCCGACTTTCGCACGTGCCGCAACCCATTCGTCCTTGTTTATTGCCGCTTCCCCACCGTTCATCGTGGCGATCACTTCGTAGAAGTCGAGGCCGTACTTGCTGGCTTTCACATCCGAGGCGGGCTTGCATTTGACGGCGTACACGGTCTGTACGGACTGGTGGTCCCAATCCCTCCACTGCTGCTCATCCTTGAGCCCGACGTACTTGTGCCCTTCCAGCGCCTTGATGATCGCTCCGGTATCGAACGACTTCGCCCGTTCCACGGCCTCCTTGTACTGCCACAGGATCACGTAGGCGGAAGCGGCCGACGTCGTCGGGTAGCGCTGGTATTTCTTTTCGAATGTCTCAACAAACTTCTTCCCCTTCTCGTATTTCATCGCTTCCTTGTATATCCACGGAGTCGCGCCGATGACGCCCTCCATCGCTTCCGCCCCGCCGCCTTCCGCCATGTCTTCGGTCAGGTTGGGAACGATGATCTGCATGGAATTCTTGAGGCCCATCTCGTAGGCCTTTTTTACCGAATTTTCCATGTCCCTTCCGAACTGGACCAGCACCAGCACCTGCGCGCCGGATTCCTTTGCGGCGTTCAATGGCTGCGTGAAGTCCTTGGTTCCCAGCTTGGTGAGCACGCCGCGGTGCGCGTCCTTGTCCGTCGTGCCGGTTTGTTTCCGGAAGGAATCTTCCGTCGTGTAACCCCACGAGTAATCGGCCGTGATGTAGAAATATTTCTTGTTTTTGAAATTCTTGTTCATATAGTTCGCGAGAACCCTTGCCGCCATTTCGCTGTCGTAGCACTCCCTGAAGATGTACTTGTGCGCTTCCTCACCGGTAGTTTCCGTCGAGTAGGTCAGCGTTCCGAAGAAGAGCTTTTTCGCTTTTTTCGCAACCTTCCCGTTGGCGATCGCGACGGAGGACGCACTTCCGCCGAGAGCCGCGATGGCTCCGTCGTTGTACATCTTTTCGAGGATGACCTTGGATTCGGAGGGCTTGCTCGGGGTGTCGACCACGACAAGCTCCACCTTTTTGCCGTTGATCCCGCCGGCCGCATTGATTTCCTCCAGGGCCATATCCGCGGCGCGTTTCTGGTCCAGACCCTGTTTCCAGTAGGGATCCCTCTCTTCAAGCGGCTTGATGTCGAGAGGAGCCGTGAGCCCGATCTTGACCACATCGGCTGCGGAAACAAGGGTTGCGATGGAAATGAACAGAACCGATAAAAACAACGTTTTTTTGCTCATCTCTACGGTCTCCTTTCATTGAAGCCAATTAGGCTTTGCAAAAGTTGCCGTGATACTTATCGGAGTTAACTTGAATGCCTTAAGCGGGAATATCCAAACGCTGTTACCGACATGCATAAAAAGTGAAGGCGGGTTCACAAAAAAAAGAAAAGAATTACCATATTCTCCCCTTGCTAACAGAAGCCATGTGCATTTATGATTTATTTGCTAATGTTTATGAGGCTTTGTGACATATTCATGATTTGGTCTGGATGTTGCTGTTGATTAATGTTTAATGGGGTGGGGAATCTTGGTTGCAATTCTCATTTAAGCAAGATCCCTTTCAAACCGTAAAGAGTACTGACAGAAGGTTGGGCATATCGGCGGCGGTGCCGGTTTGTCCAGTATTGATGCCGATTATTATGTAATAGATTATTGTATTTTGTCGATCGCCGTTTTAGAATGCCTGATTATGTTTGTAACCGTTGATTGTTTTGACTGGTTGCAGATATTTAAAACGTGGAGCGGGTAACAACTTGCGAATCGTATACGTGGCGATCCTTGTCGCATTGTCGGCTAATGTCGCCTGGACGCAAACGCTTGCATCGGGTGCCGTCGTCTGCAAAACGAAGGACGGCATCAAATCCTACAAGTCGGCTCTTGATTCCGGCGACGAAAAGAAACAGAACGATCTTATCGAATCCGGCATATGTTACAGGGTTGAAGAAAAACCGTCCATCGCGGTCACCAACGCCTGCGGGAACGAGACGCGGAAGATCCTGCTGAACGGCGAGCCGGTATGGTGCTTATCACGGCATATCAAGTGAAGGTCGCCCCACGGGACAGGAGCTCAGGCACTTGAAACAGAAATACTGCGGTCCGATGTGACCTGCCTGGTACATCTTCCAGAAGAAATCGTCCCTGAACATCGTCTTTCGCTCATCTTCCGAAGCCTCTGCGTGACGGCCCCAGAAACCGATCGCGCCGGATAATCCGTAGGGCTGGGAATTCCTGATGCATTTCATCACGTCCGTCCGGCCCGCAACGTCGAGCGCCCGGCCGGGGCAATTCTCCACGCAGATGCCGCAATCGGTGCAGGGCGTCGAATCCAACCGCCTGTCGGATGGAAGATCCAGGTCGGTGAGGACCGCGGAAAATATGACCCTGGTTCCGAAAACCGGATGAACGACGAGGTTGTGGCGGCCGATCGCCCCCAGACCTGCTACCACCGCGGCATGGCGCAGCGACACCTGTCCTGCCGTGCCCTTCGTTTCCCGCGTCATCGCCATCGGATACGACACCGGCACCGTCATGCAGCGGGCGCCGTACTCCCTTTCGAGAAACCTGGCCAGACGGTAGTTGCACCCGCGCGAGAATTCCATAAGGTCGTATCGCCCGTTCTGTGCGATGTACGGGTCCGGGCTTGCGCAGCTCTCGAGCTCGCGGTAAGCGAGCAGGACAAGGGACCGGATCCCCGGGAAGATCGTCTCGAGCCGGGGGGACCTCGGGCTGTCGTAATCGGCGGCGGCGGCGAACCCGGCATCGTCGGCTCCGAGCCCCAGTATGTAGGAACGGATATCCTGTTTCACCAAGATCGCCCCCCTCCGGCGGTCATGCCGCCTCACCGTAGTTGTTCATAATATACCGACCGGTCTGTTTATATCAGGGGGGCAGACACCATGTCAATAAATTTCGGGTGAGAGCAGGAAATAAGCGGCGGCGGATTCGATCTTCGATAATTGCGGAAAAAGCGGAACAGGGAATGGGTTCTTTCCCGGGGAATATAATGGTAGAGTGTTCGCCAAAGGGGAGAACTAGCATGGCGAAGGACGACCTGGCGAAGGTGGAAGGGACCGTCACGGACACGAGGGGCGGGGGAGTCTACATAGTCACCATGGAAAACGGCGTGACGCTGTCCGCCAAGCTTTCCGGCAAGATGAAGCGATTCAAGATCCGGGTCCTGGTCGGGGACAAGGTCACCGTGGGCGTCTCCCCGTACGATCCGACGCACGGCCTCATCATTCACCGCCAGAATGTTTAGCCGGAACTTCCCGCCAGGTATTATCCACGGTTGCGGATACTGGCGGGTTTGCGCGTTACCGGTGCGCGGAGACCGTCGCGGCGGCTTCTCCGGATGGGCGTTCGGTCCAGCGCGGATACCGTAGCAGCAGCAGCAAGCCCGGCGCGGCCGAGAGCGCGCTGATCAGGAAGTACCTCTCCCATCCGTAAGTCTTGACGAGATAACCGGTCGGCGCGCCGACAAAGACCCTCGTGAGCGCCATAAGGCTTGTCAGAAGCGCATACTGCGTTGCGGTAAAACGCCGGTCGCACAGGCTCATCAGGAAAGCGGCGTACGCTGCCGTCCCCATCCCGCTGCAGAGGTTTTCCAGCCCGATCGCGGTGACCATCATGGGGTAATGATGCCCCAGGCGCGCAAGCGCGAGGAACGACAGGGTGGAAACGGACTGAAGGATTCCGAAGATCCATAGTGAAGCTTTCATTCCGGCCCGGGCAACGACGGCCCCTCCCGCCAGCGTTCCCGCGATCGTGGCCGCCATGCCGAACCCTTTGGTCACGGCGCCGATGTCCGTCATCGAGAATCCCATTTCCAGGATGAAGGGGGTCATAAGAGCCGTCGCCATCACGACGTCGAGTTTGTATAGAACGATGAACAGCAGTATCTCCAAAGCTCCCGGCCTGGAAAGGAACTCGGCGAACGGTTCAGTCACCGCCTCCCTCATGCTTCTCGGCGGCTGCTCCGGAAGGCGGGGCTCGGGGGCAAGAAGAGAGGCTGCGACACCCACTCCGAGGGATCCCGCCATCAGGAGGTAGACGGTTTTCCACGGCAGATGGTCCGCCAGGATCAGGGCGATCGCTCCCGAGGTCAGCATGGCGATGCGGTATCCCAGGATGTGGACGCTTGCGCCCGGGCCAAGTTCGCGCGGTTCGAGGACTTCGGTGCGGTATGCGTCGACGACGATGTCCTGACTTGCGCTCGCGAACGCCACAAGAAGAGCGAGGACCGCGAAAATAGTAGTGGCTCCCTTCGGGTCGGAGAAAGCCATCGCGGCGATGACGAGGGCAAGGGCGAACTGGGTTACGAGAATCCAGCCGCGCCGCCTTCCGAGGAACGGCGGGATGAACCGGTCCATAAGGGGCGCCCAAAGGATCTTTACCGTATAGGGAAGTCCCACCAGCGAGAAGACGCCGATGAGGGCAAGGTCGATCTTTTCCTTCGACATCCACGCCTGGAGCGTCGTTCCCGTGAGAGCCAGGGGTATGCCCGACGAAAACCCGAGCAGCAGGATCCAGAAAAGGCGGGGGCTGCGGAAAACCGCGAGAAACGACTTCATCCGGAGAGCTTTTCGTCGAGGCGCCTGAAATACTCCTCCCGGCACAGGCCTTCAAGCGCGACCATATCCCGGAAGGGTTCGGCGAAACCGGTTTCACCCACCGTGAAGACCCCGTGGCCGTAGACCACCGCTTTCCGCGGCGATGAGATTACGGGAGGAACGCGTTTGGCCAGTCCGCCCGCCCCTATCTCGCCTGCGACAACCGGCGCGCCGGCCAGGGACCTGACCCGGTCGCATTCCTTCCAGCAGTCTTTTATCGGGCAATCCTTCTCTTCGCACAGCATGCTCATCGCGACGGTGAACTTCGGGTGCCCGTGCAGGATGGCGCTTGCGCCGCTCGCCTCGTATATCCTGCGGTGGGCAAGCAGCTCGCTGGAGGCGGTGATCCCCGTGGTGGAGGAGTTATCCATCGGGACCGGATCGATGCGCCCCGGCAGCTCGTCGAGGCTTGCGGCAGTCTGGGAAATGTAAACTATGTTCCCCGAGCGGTAGGAAATATTGCCGAAGAACGAGTCCACGAGCCCACGCTCGACGGTGTGCCGCCCGACCGCCGCGATCTCCTCCAGGATCTCCCCGGTGTCCGCCAGCGGCCCGCTGCGGAATGGTATCCCCTCCGCGGAAATCGGCTGCAGCCATTCTTCGCGGAACGCCCGGAAAGCGTCCCTTTCTCCCGGCAGGAGGAACCCTTCGGCAAGCGCATCCAGCAGGTATTTGACGAAGACGGCGTGGAAGACCGATGAATAGTTGATGTAGGCGTGTTCCACCGTCACTGTCCCGTTGGCGACGATTCCGATCCCCTCGACGATCACTCCCTTGCGATTGCCGAGCAACAAGGCGATTTTCTCCGCCGCGGCGTCACCGAGTTCCTCGCGGCGCAGGAAAGGGATGTCGTGGAGGAACGTTCGGGTTTCCGTGTCGCGCGGTACGATGCGGGATTCCGTGCGAGGAGCGCGGCGAACCAGGAAGTCCGCGAAGGGAAGCGACGGGCGGGCCGCAACGATTCCGAGGCACGACAGGGAGGAAAGGACATCCCCGCAAAGCCGGGCAAGTTCCGGGTTCCCGTCCGCAAGCAGCGTGTCGTCCTGCGCCGCGAAGGCTATCTTTCCGGGGAACGCGGACCGGTCGGCGAGCAGCCTTGCCTCATATTTCTCGATCTGGTCCCTCACGGCAGTTTCCCCAGGAAATCCGGATCGGAAAACGCGCCTTCCGGCGTGAGACCACGGATGCGGTAATACTTCAGCAGTTCTTCCTCGAACCGTTTTTCGTCGATCGGGGGGATTTCGATCCCCTCCCCGCCCGAGCCGGGCTCCCGGAAGAAGCGGGCGGGAAGCCGGTCGTCCCGCGCATCGAACCCGTTGGCGCAATTGTAGAACCGCTCGGTCATGTATATCCGCTCTCCGATTTCCTTCAGCATCTGAGGGCCGTACTCTTCGCCGGTAACCGCCGAGAGAAGTTCGGCATATTCCTCGAGCGTCGCCCCGAAAAAGGAAAACTTGCAGGCGACCAGTGAATCGACCGCGGCGTTCGTATCCTCCGCGATCTTGATGATGCGCGCTTTTCCGGAGAAGGAAAAGCGGTCCGTCGCCACGGGCTTTCGCAGGATTTCGTGGGAGATCGGGTAGGCGCGCAAGTGGCACCCCCCGCGGTTGCTGGTGCAGTAGGCGAGCGCCATTCCGTAAGCCCCCCGCGGATCGTAGGCGGGAAGCTCAAGCGACTTGACGCTCATGGAAAGCTCCGGATGTCCCATCGCCTCGGCCACGCGGCGCGATGCCTGCGCCAGCAGGTCGCCTTCGCCTCTCCGGTATCCCATGTCGGCGAGTAACCCTTCCACCTCTTCCGCGGCGGGGAACCTGCCTCTTCCTTCTCCCCACGCCGCAAGGGTGGCGGCCGCGGAGATTGTGTCCATTCCAAGTTCGTTGCAAAGCGCGTTCGAGCGCACGATCGCGTGCAGGTCGTCGATTCCGTTCAGGGCTCCGAAATGGGAGACGGTCTCGTATTCCGGGAGGTGCATTCCCTCCTGCGTGCTTTTCTTGCACTGGATGGGGCAGCCGAAGCAGCCGTCCTTTTTCGGCCGATACGCTTTCCGGATCGCCGGGCCGGAATAATTCCCCGATCCCTCGAAGACGGTCCTGCGAAAATTTTCGGTGGGAGCCATCCTGCGCTGCCGCATCAGGTCCACCAGCGCCGGCGTGCCGAATTCCGCGATGCCCAGTTCGCCGAAGATGACGGGAGAGGCCCTGAAGAGGCGCATCACGTCCTGACGCGCGCGTCCGAAGCGGGTTTTGTCCGCGACTGCTACCGGCAGGTCTCCGTCCACGACGACGGCTTTCAGGTTTTTCCCGCCCATGACCGCGCCCAGCCCGCCGCGCCCGATCGCATTGCCCTCGCCCATCATGATGCAGGCGAAGAGAACCCGGTTCTCGCCCGCGGGGCCGATCGCCGCGACGCTTCCGCCGCCTTCCAGCGCCCGTACCGTTTCGCCTATGGGTTTCCCCCACAAGGCGCCCGCGGCGGACAATTCCGCGCCTGCGGGCGTGATCGACAGGATCGCGGGGACGGGGCTTTTTCCCACGATCCGCACGGCGTCGTAACCGGACGCCTTCAAACGATATGCGAACCGGCCGCCGGCGGAGCAATCGTAGACGGTCCCCGTGAGCGGCGAGCGCGAAACGGCTGCAAGGCGCGCGGACGTCGGGGCAGCCGTGCCGCAGAGCGGGCCCACGGCGAACACCAGCGGCATGCCGGGATGGAAAGGGTCCAGGTGATACGTTTCACGAAGCAGGCGGACGCCGAGCCCCCTGCCTCCAAGGTAGCCGAGAAGTAAATCGCGCGGAATATCCTCGGTGCGCGCCGTGCCGCGGGCAAGATCGATGTGCAGGAGTTTCCCGCGCCAGCCGATGGTGGGGGAGCCGTTCATCGATATTACACTATAGCAGAATGCGGGTCTGCCTCCGGTGGCATGGCGGGGAGAAACGTGTGATAATTGCGATACTATGGAATTCGATCCGCAGATATTCTTGGCGGAGTACGCGGACGCCTATAACGCCCGGGACCCGGAGGCGTTGCGCACGTTCTTCGCGCTCGACGACCACAGGTTCGCCGTATTCGAGGACTATTCCGGAAAGCTGTTCGACGGGGGCGATTACCGGGCTATCCTTGAGTCCGTATTCGACGCCACGGCGGAGATGTCGTTCGACCTCCTTCGCTGCGACCGGTTCGGCGATTTCGCGGTGATCCACGCGATGCAGAGGATCGAGGAGCAGGACGAGGAGGAAGGGATCTCCGAGGCCCGGATCCGCGCCACTCTGTGGGTTTCCATCTCCGACGGATCGCCGCGGATCGTAACCGCGCATTATTCCCTGCTGCCGGAATCCGGGACCGGCGGCTGCTTTTCCGATTGCTGCCAGGAATAATCGGACCGCAAACGTTTCCTTGTGATGAAAACGGTCACGGGCGCGCGCCCTTAGCTCAACGGATAGAGCTTCTGACTTCGGATCAGAAGGTTGGGGGTTCGAGTCCCTCAGGGCGCGCCATTCTTTCGTTGCCGTGCCGTGGCCGGACTCGAACCCAAGGCGCCGCCGACCGATCAGGGAGGAAGAGCTGCCATGGATGGCAGCGTAAGGCGCCGCGGCCGCCGGCGGAGCGAGGGCAAGGATGCCCGAGCGCGAGCCGGTCGAGTCCCTCAGGGCGCGCCATTCTTTCGTTGCCGTGCCGTGGCCGGACTCGAACTCCAAGGCGCCGCCAATAGTTTCATTGATGTCTTTGCCGCGGTTTTCGAAATTCAGGGGGGCGTCAGGGACCGTCGAGAATGTCCCTCACTTTACGGACCAGCTCGATGGTTTTATAAGGCTTGCCGATGAACCCGCGGGCGCCGGCGTCCACGATCCCGGCTGCCTGGTGATCCGTCGAATAGCCGCTGGCTACCAGAACCTTTGTGTCAGGTTTCCGCTTGAGTATTTCCGCGAGGCACTTGCGGCCCCCCATGCCCGGCATGCCCAGGTCGAGAAGTACCAGATCCGGGCTCCACCCGTCGGCGAGGAACATCTCCAGCGCGTTTTCACCGCTCCTGGCGCAACGGACCGTGTAACCGCGTCCCTCGAGGACGATTTTCGCGACGTCCCTTACCATGTACTCATCGTCGACGATGAGGATCGATTCCGTTCCGCCCGAAGGATCTACCTCCATTCCCCGGGAGATCTCCAAGGCGGTAATCAAATCAGTCGACCGGAAAGGCGGAAGGAAGATTTCGAAACTCGTGCCCGAACCCGGGGAGCTATTGCAACGGATCCAGCCTCCGTGACCCCGTACGATGCCGTAGACGGTGGAGAGGCCGAGCCCCGTTCCCGATCCGATCTCCTTCGTCGTGAAAAAGGGGTCGAAAATGCGATTCACGGTTTCCGGGCTCATCCCGACGCCTGTGTCGCTGACGCGCAGCAATACGTAATCCCCCGGGGGCATATCCGCGGTTTCCGGCACTGCACCGGCCGTCACCTCCGTGATTTCCGTTTCGAATAACAGGCATCCGCCTTCCGGCATCGCGTCCCTGGCGTTCGCCCCGAGGTTCATCACTACCTGTTCGATCTGAGTCGGATCGCCTTCGATCGGGACAAGGTTCGGATACAGGCGGGTTTCGATGCCGATCATCTTCGGGATGACGCGCTCCAGAAGGCTCACGGTGTGGGAAATTTCCCGGTTCAGATCGAGAGGCCTCTTTTCCGGAGGCTCCATCCTGCTGAATGTCAGGAGGCGCTTCACCAGCTCGGACGCCCGGTCGGACGCCATCCCGATTTTCCGGATCAAGTGGCGGCTGTCGTTTCCTTCGGGAATTTCGAGAAGGGCCAGCGAGGTGAACCCGGTGATCGCCTGGAGTAGATTGTTGAAGTCGTGCGCGATCCCCCCGGCGAGGGTTCCGACGGCCTCCATCTTCTGTGCGTGGAGAAGCTGCGCCCTGGATTCGCGCAGGGCGGCTTCCGCGGCCCTGCGCTCGGAAATTTCCTCGAGAAGACTCTTCCGGGACATGCTGAAATCGCCGCTCAACATCCGGAGATCGTCGACGGCCCGCGTCAGTTCGAAGTAAAGTCTCTTCTCGTTGTCCGCCTGGCGATGGATCGTCTCGAGAAGATCGAGGCACACGGGCAGGATCAGGTGGATATATTCCCGCAATGCTTCGGGCACGCCCATGTGGAAGAGGGAGCCCTCACGCCGTTCCCACAGGAAATCGCCGGAGCACGTCACTAAGATGCCGTTCGGACGTGTCGTCAATTCCCGGAGGCGAAGTTCGGCTTCGCCGACGGATCCGGTGAAAAGGGCGAACGTCTTCGACCGTACGTCGCGCCGGGACAGGTCCGGTTTGTGCACGAATCCCCGTGGGGGGTTTTCGGCAAGAGATAGAAGCGGGTGTTTCACTTCACTCTCCGAGGAGGCAGACCACGAACGTGACGTTGTGGAAAAACGTTTGCGTGTACGCACCTCCCGGCTTCCGGAACGGGCTGATTTCCCCGAACGAGGGAAAACCGGCCATCGGGATCTTGCCCCCGAAGGCCGAAAGGACAAGGTCGACTTCTTCCTTTCCCGAATCGCTCAGCAGCCACTTTCGCCCCGCGCAGCTTACGACCAGCGCGGCGGCGGGAGTGAACCCCCGCGCCTCCACGCCTTCCGCGGCCCGCAGGACCCCGTCGAGAACATCCGGGCGGGTCGCCGTGCAGACCCGGACGGCGGTACCGGCCTCGATGCTGCCGAACGTGGCGATGGCGCCGGATTCCCGATCGAGATGCGATGGCGTTCTCAAGAAAAAATATTCGTCGTCGGCCTGCCTGTAAGCGGCCAGCGGGACGATTCCGAGGTCGGCTTCGCCCAGCGGTTTTCCGAGCTGCTCCTTCATGAAAGCCTGGGCGGTCATCCCGTTTATGCGGCGGATCGTGCCGCTCTCGCCGTCTTCTATGTTTCCCGGCGCGCCGATCGGCGTCCAGCCGCTCGCCGCGTTCACGGCGAACGGGATTTCCCCGGATGCAGCCAGTATGGCCACGGCGTTTTCGAGTTCGGCTCCGTTGAGCAGAACCCGGCTTCGCTTGAACTTGCGGTCGTCTCCCGTCAGCCCGCCGAAGAAAGGGGCTCCGATCACGCTCTCGACGCCTGCGACGATCCCGCTGCCGTCGGCCTTCGTGCCGTCCGCAAGGACGAATGCGAAGGTGGGCGGACTCCCTGTCCCGGCTGCCGCGGCGAGTGCGCACGACCTGGCGGCAAGGAAGGAATCCTCCTCGACCCCGACCGCCGAGGCGGCCGACCATCTGATTTTCCCCCCGCTGTGGATGCCCAGCGCGGATGCGCCGTAATTCGCGGTTTGCGAGGTCTCGTAGAATCCGTCCCCCGTTCCGCCGAAGAGGACGGCATCCTCGGAGCCGAGGCCGTCCCGCATTCCATCGAACAGCTCCGCGAAATTCCTCTCGTAGCTGATGGAGGCGAAAAAAATTACGGTCTCAGGGGATATTTCCTTGAGGGATTCACCGATTTCGAGCCCCGCCAGGTAGGCATCGGTGCTGATGCTGCTTGCCGATCGGTAGCGCATGTTCGCCTCCGATGTGGGATATCGATGGCGTTTTATACATGGTGGGATCCGTCTCTACTTTATAATATCGGATCGAAAACCGACATCTTTATCGGTTTCGCTGATATAAATATTTCGTCGGACAGGGACGGAATGATGAAACTCCGCTACCACATCGAATACGGACTCTTCAAGGCCATCTACGGACTGGTACGCCTGTTGCCGTTTTCCTTTCTGGACGTTTTTTTCCGGGTACTTGCGGACCTTTTCCATGCTCTCGGGCTCCGGAGGCACGTCGTTTCGACGAACCTGCGCGTTGCGCTCGGAGGAACGGCGACGGACCGGGAAGTGAGGACCGCGACGCGCAGCTGCTATCGGGAGCACGGGCGTTTGATCGCCGAGATCCTGGGGGAGGAGAGAATCGTCGGGAATCCGGGAGAATACGCCGGGATCGTCGGACTCGAACATCTTCGGGCGGGAGTGGAAAAGGGGAAGGGCGTCATAATATTCACCGGCCACCTCGGGAACTACGTTCTCGGCGGATACCTGATCGCGCGGGCGGGGTATCCGCTTGCATATGTCTCCAAGCCCGTTTTCAACCCCGCCATGCGGGTCGAACTGGAGAAGATCTATACCCGGTACGGCAACTCCATCATCCCTATCCGCAGCATGCAGAACGACTCCTCGGGAGGAATGAAAATCTTCCGTCACCTGAAGGGCGGGGGGATCGTTGTCGTTCTGAACGACCAGGATGCCGGCCCCGACGGGTACAGGTCGGTGTTTTTCGGGCGGGAGACCTCCATCCCCGCCGGCCCGTCGCGCTTCGCCGTCCGGACGGGAGCCGTCGCGCTCACCGCGTTCACGACCCGGGTCGACGGCAAACCCTTCGTCGAAATCCAGCCGCCGATCGATCTATCGGGCGCGAAAACACAGGAAGAAGCCGGGCGCGCAGTGCTCGACGAATATTCCCGCCGTCTCGAGGCCAAGGTGCGGGAAGCCCCCGAGCTGTACTTCTGGTTCCACAGGAAATGGAAGTCCAATCCCGAAGTGCGGGCGATGTACGACGGGGTCCGCCGGTAGCCCGCAAGCCCGCATCTCTCACCAGGGTTCGTAGCGAGGCGGTGGAGACGGGTATAGATGCAAGGCGTCGCGACCGAGCGCAACGCAGTAGACATGCCCGTCTCCGCCGCCGCAGTAGAAGCCTGGTGAGAAATGCGGGCTAGGGTTCGGCGTCGTATCACTCTGGAGGGAACGGTTTCATGGTTTGGGCGATCAGCTGTTCGTAGCTGACGCTGCGGTTCCTCCCGCCGTTCTTCGCGGCGTACATGGCAAGGTCCGCGTAGCATACCAGCTTGTCGAGGCTATAGCCCTTCCGGTATTCGGAGATGCCGATCGATGCCGTCACCGTGACGGGCATTCCCGACGGTCCCGGCGTGAATGATTTTTCGGAAAGGCGGATGCGGAACCGTTCCGCCGCGATCATCGCGCCGATGGAATCGGTGTCCGGCAGGAGGATCACGAATTCCTCGCCGCCGAACCGGAAGCCTGCATCCATAGACCGGAAAGAATCCCGGATCAGGTCCGCGAAAGCGACGAGCAGCTTGTCCCCCTCGTGGTGTCCGTATGCGTCGTTGTAACCCTTGAACCTGTCCAGGTCGAGCAGGAGTATGGAGAACGGAACACCCGTCCGGTTCGCCCGAAGAATTTCTTTTTCCGCGAGGGAGTGGAAGTGCCGCCGGTTGTAGAGTTTCGTCAGCGCGTCGGTTATCGAGAGGATCCGCAGCTCCTCTTCGAAGGCGATTCGTTCGGATATGTCCCGGAAGATGATCGTGACGATGTTTTTCGTTCGGGTCCTGTTTTCCGACAGCGATACGTGAACCGGGATCTTTTCCCCGTTTTTCTTCGTGGCCGTCAATTCCGAGTGATTCGGCCCCGATCCCGCCGCGTTCCCGGGGGTAAGGGCGCGGATGCAATCCCAGCGTTCCATGTACTCGGCGGGCAGCACGTCGATTATGCTCTTTCCCGCAAGTTCTCCCGTCCCGTATCCCAGCATGTCCTCGGCGGCGCGGTTTGCCTTCGTGATTGTCCGGTCTTCCCCGACAGTAAGTATCGCGTCCTTTGCGGATTCGAAAATTCCACGGTAGCTTTCTTCGGATTCAAGCAGAAGTTCCCGGAGCGCCTTCTTCACCGATATGTCGTGGAAGAACCCGATCGTCCCGATCTCGTTGCCGTTGTCGTACAGAAGGTTGGCGGCAAGCCGGATGGGAATTCTCCTTCCGTCCTTGTGGATCACCTCGGTTTCGAAGTCGTGGAGTTGCCCCCTGCCTCCGTAATGCTCCGAATAGACTGCACGCTTGACCTCCGCCGCAATCCCCGGAGGATACACTTGCGAAACGTGAATTTTGCCGATGACCTCGTCGCGGGAGTACCCGAATATGCTTTCCGCCCCCGCGTTGAACAGGAAGATATTCCCTTTTTTATCGTTCCCGATGATGCCGTCCGGGCTGGTGAACAGGATCATTTCGAAGAGCTCCGATTTTCTCTGGAGTTCTTCGTGCAGATGCATCTGCTCTGTGATGTCTGAAGAGACGACGATCACATAAGCCACTGCTCCGTCCGGATCACGGCCGGGGTAGGCATTCAGCCGGACATATTCCGTCATCCCGTCCTGGTTTTCATGCGCATGGACGACCGACGCTGGTTTGCCGGTTTCGAACGCGATTTTCGCGGGACATTCCTCCCCGGCCATATGACAAGGTTCCGTCTTGTTATGCGTCGTTCCGTAGCAGCTTTTCCCCGATGCCGATTCGAGGGTTTCACCGAAAACATTCAAGTAGGAACGATTCGCATAAAGAATCTTCCAATCGCGCGGATCCACGACCTTGATCTGCTCGACGATGTTATCGAGGATGGAAGAGAAGAAATCGGGCATCGCTTCGAATTTATTCGTCATTGTACGATGATAATACCTCAAGTCGATTCCCGCCACAGGATTTCGATGTCCGTTCCCGGCGATAATCGGGTTATCGTAACGGAAGGCGGGAACCTTACATCCTACAAGCAGCGGGGGAAGCCGGGATGATCTTCGTTCGGGGCCGTTTCATGATTTTGTCGGCATATTTCATGCTTGCGATGGCGGGATGCGCCGGCACGCACGCGACGTACAGGGGTGGGATCGACGTGCCGTACCCTCCGAAGGAACCGCCCAGGGCTGATGATATCCGCCATCTTCCCACCGGGCTGGCGCTTTCCTTCGACGGCGCGATGGACATGATCTCGGCGGCGCGGCTGATCTGCATAGGCGAGACGCACGACAACATGAACGCCCATCGCGTGGAGCTGGCGATCATCCGGGAGCTCGACAGGCGCTTCCCCGGCAAGGTCGCCGTCGGAATGGAGATGTTCCGCGAGCCGGACCAGGATGCGCTGGACCGGTGGACGAAAGGGGAGATGACGGAGATAGAGTTCCTGAAGGCGACGAAATGGTACGAGAACTGGGGCTCCGATTTCGGATACTACCGGGAGATCCTGCAATTCGCCCGTGAGCGCCGGATCGACGTCATCGCGTTGAATCCATCGAGGGAGTTGCAGCAGGAGGTGCGCAAGGCGGGGCTGGACAACATTCCCGAAACCCTGAAGGCGAAGCTGCCGGTGGTCGGCGAGCCCGACCCCTACCAGCGCGCGGCCATGAAGGGGGTATATGGAGGGCACCTCGCCACCGAGGGGAAATTCGACGCGTTCTTCCGGGTCCAGCTCTTGTGGGAGGAGACGATGGCGGTGCGGGTCGTCGACTACCTGCGCAGCCGTCGGGGGGAAGGGAAGAAGATGGTGACCCTTACCGGCGGATGGCACGTCAGGTACGGGTTCGGCATCCCGAAGAAGGTTCTCCGAAGGATGCCGTTGTCGTACACGATCGTCATGCCGGAGGAAATCAGCATCCCCGAAGACAAGAAGGACCGCCTGATGAAGGTCGAGCTCCCGGAAATACCTCTATTGCCGGCCGATTTCCATTGGATGGTCGCTTACGAAGACCTGGAAGGGAAGAGCATGGCTCTGGGCGTCGTCCTTTCCGCGAAGGATAACGATGTCCTCGTGGAAGGCGTGAGGGAAGGGTCTCCTGCCGCGAAGGCCGGCATCCTTAAAGGGGACCGTCTCGTCTACATCGATGGGGAGCCGGTTTCCGACATGTCGGACGTTTACCTTCGAGTTCGCGCGAAGAAGGAGGGCGACCGGGCGGCGGTGGCCGTCCTGCGCGGCGGGATCAGGATGCAGCTCGACGTGCTGTTCTTTCCTCTGCCGGGGAAGAAGCCGCACGAATAGGAGGCGGTTTTCGCCTCAGGGAAGGGGGCGCCGCGCCTCGACCGATGACGCGAAATCCTCCAATCGGCGCCGGTGGACGACGATGCTACTCCCTTGCCTTCCCACAAGCTTCATACGCCGGAACCGGTTCAGTTGTGTCGTGACCGTCTCACGCGTCGTCCCGATCAGGTTCGCGATGTCCTCATGCGTCAGGCGCAGGGATATGACGGTGCCCTGAGCCGTTTCCTGGCCGTGCTCGTCGGCCAGCTGCAGCAGAATCTGCGCAAGCCGGTGGTAGGACCAGGTGTGGCCGAAATCCCCGAATTCCTTTTCCACTTTCGCAAGACGCCTCGACAGGATCCGGAGGAAGTTCCTGGAAATTGCGGGAATGGTGGTCAACAGCTCCACCAGGCCGCGTTTGGGAAGGGCGGTGGCAATGACTTCCGTTCCCGCGATGGCGGTAAGCGCCCGCCGCTCCTCCGAAAGCAGAAGCTCCCCGAATACGGCGTCTGGCTTGAGTATGTGCAGAATCGTCTCTGCCCCCTTGCCCGACAGGAAAACCATGCGCACCCTTCCTTCTTTCAATATATAGAGGGAATCCGCGGGATCACCCTTGGAGAAGATCGTAGCGCCCTTGCGGTATCTCCGTTCGACGCAGAGGTGCGCGACCTTCTGCGCCTCTGCGTCGGAGATCCCCTCGAACAGTTCGTCGGCGGAGGTGTAGGAGAGGGGCATACCCCTACTCTACAACCGGCTCACCCACCGAATCAACGAGGCGGGATCCCGGGCGCATTTCCCATGTTCTTCGTCATCGCGTCTCGACTTCCCTGACTGCGATTTCAGGTTGCAGGGCCCCGTCAAAAAGATCCGTGAAAGCTTTTACAGTCAGAGAGGTGCGGCCGCAAAGTGGCGCGGAGTAAAAGGTTTCACACCGAATGTGAAAGGTTTCACAGAGCGATCCGGGACGCGGTTCTACGATTAAATCGTGTCGATGAACGTGGGGGAGGGCATTCATTTTCAACCCGATCGGCGAAAGATTTGTAGCGACAAGGAGGCGCATGCGATGGAAGCGGGGTTCGCAGGAGAAAAAATGATGAACCGGTGGTGGCGCGTCGGCGGGGCCCTGTTGATGAACCTGCCCCTGGGCGCTCTGTACGCATGGAGCATCTTCGTGCTGCCGCTGGAAAATGAGTTCGGCTGGAGCCGGACTCAGACTTCATGGGTGTTTACCATCGCGGTGTTCGTTTTCGGCTTGAGTTTCATCGCGGCGGGACGGATACAGGACAAGAAGGGACCTTTCTGGGTTTCCGTTACCGGCTCGGTCCTGTTCAGCCTCGGATGGATACTTGCTACGTACACCAGAAACCTTACGTACCTTTACCTGACCATGGGGGCCGTCCTCGGCATCGGCAGCGGGTTCGGATATGCGACGCCGATCCCGGTGCTTTCCAAATGGTTCCCCGACCGGCGGGGTCTTGCGGTCGGCCTGGCGGTCGCCGGATACGGCGGCGGATCGTTCATAGTCTCCCTTATAGGTAAGCCGATGCTCACGGCTTTCGGCTGGCGGGACACCTTCCTGTACCTCGGGATCGGATACTTCATCGCTACCATGATCGGGGCCTTCATCCTCCGGAATCCGCCTGCGGGCTGGAAGCCGGCGGGTTGGGAGCCGGCGGCGGCGACGGCGAAAGTGACCGCCACCAGGCATGAATTCACTCCTGGCGAAGTGGTGAGAACTCCAACGTTTTATTTCATGTGGATCGCTTATGCGCTGGCCACAGGCGCCGGTCTCATGCTCATCAGCCAGTTGGTCCCGTTCGGAAGGCAGCAGTTGGGTATCGTCGAAACTGCCGCCAACCTTGCCATCGCCGTGGGCGCCGTAGGGAACGCGTCCGGGCGGATATTCTCCGGATGGCTGTCCGATGCGTTCGGACGGCTGCAGACGCTGCGCCTCATGGTGGGCGTGTCCATCCTCGCCTTCGTGGTCCTTCCGCACATCGGAGGGGTCGCGGCCCTGTACGCGATGGTCTTCATCGTTTATTACTGCTACGGGACGCAGCTTTCCGTGTACGCGTCCACGACGGGCGACTTCTTCGGCACGAAGAACCTCGGTGTTAACTATGGCCTCGTGTTCACGGCGTGGGGCGTAGCGGGCGTCATCGGCCCGATCATCGCGGGCCGCCTGTTCGATATTTTCGGGAACTACACCAACGCGTTCTATGTAGGCTCCGCGATCTGCGTCGTGGCGCTCGGGAGCCTGCTGCTCGCGAAGCGGCCGGTTGCGCCGATCATTGCGGGCGCGGAAGAGCCGGGAAGGATTTCCCGGGCGGCATAAAGCAAGGGGTCCCGCAGCTCACGGCCTTCCCCCCGGCTGCGGCAAAAAAAGGGGACGCGGGATGTTTCCCGCGCCCCTGTTGTTTTATATGGTTTGCGGGACCGTTAAGCGGCCCGCGGATACTTGACGGTCTCCTCGCGCGCCGTCGGTTCACTGACGTCGGTGAACGGCGATTCCGCCCAGTAAACCTTTCTTCCCTCCGCTTCCTCGTCGCTCATGTGGCCCAGGAGGATGCCGCATGCGCCGACCACGATAAGCGCAAGGCCGGACAGGACGGCGAACGGAGAGAGTATCGACTCGATTTCAAGCAGGATTCCTTCCATCTCTCTCACCTCCTTCTCCCCTTCTGATTTCACTCTATGCCTGCGGCGCGCCGCCATCCGTATAACCTTTCACACTGGAAATTTTCCCGCGATATACTTGTCCCATGCCGTTCCTGGTCCGAATGGGCGCCAACGCCATAGCCATCCTTCTGATCGCATACCTGCTTCCGTCTGTCATGTCGGCGGACGGCGCGCTTGCTGCGCTCGCCGCGGCGTTCGTGCTGGGCCTGGTCAACGCGGTCGTCCGCCCGATCTTTGTGCTTCTCACGTTACCTGTCACGGTTGTGACCCTTGGTCTGTTCCTCCTCGTGGTAAACGGGCTGCTACTCTTGCTTGTCTCCTCCATCGTCCCCGGATTCCACGTCAGCGGGTTCCCGGGCGCGGTGGCGGGCTCGCTTCTCATCAGCGTCATATCCTGGATACTTACGAGAGCGGTCCCATGAGCGTCACCGTGACGTTCCTGGGCGGCGTGCGGGAGGTGACCGGCTCCTGCATCCTCGTCGAGACCGCGGGGAAACGTTTTCTTGTGGATTGCGGGATGTTCCAGGGCGGATCGGAGAGCGAGAGGAAGAACGCAAGGCCGTTTCCGGTCCCGCCTTCTTCGGTCGATTTCATCCTCCAGACGCATGCCCACCTGGACCATTCCGGGCTCCTGCCGAAGATCGTCCGGGACGGATTCCGGGGACCGATCTACGCCACCCCGGCCACCGCCGACCTGCTGGGGGTGATGCTTCCCGACTCGGGGCATATCCAGGAGCGGGAGACGGAGTGGCGAAGGAAAAAGGCGCAGCGATCCGGAAGATGGAACGGCGAGCCGCTCTATACGGAAAAGGACGCGCTGGCCGTGCTGCCCCGTTTGAAGCGGACGCAATACGGGGCCGAAGCCGAGCCTGCTCCGGGAATACGTGCACGCTTCCTCGATGCGGGCCATATCCTCGGGTCGGCGATCGTGACGGTGGCCGTCCGCGACGGCGCCCGGGAGCGGAATCTCGTCTTCACGGGGGACCTCGGCCACCGAGGCCTTCCGATCGTGCGGGATCCGGCGCCGGTGGAGAACGCCGATCTGCTCGTCATGGAATCCACCTACGGAAACCGGGTGCACAAGCACATGGAAGACTCGATCGAGGAGTTCGTTCATGCGTTGACGGACACGCTTCAAAGGAAGGGCGGCAACGTCATCATTCCCGCGTTCGCTGTCGGCCGCGCGCAGGACATCCTGTACCTGCTTGCGGACATTGCCCGCAAGGGGCGATTGAGAGGGCTTACCCTTTACATCGATTCGCCGCTGGCGGCGCAGGCCACGCAGATCACCCTGCGGCACCCCGAGTGCTTCGACGAGGAGACGTTGAGCGTGATGAAATGGAGGGAGGAGCATCCCGAAGCCCTGCGCGTGGTCTACACGACGAGCACCGAGGAGTCGATGGCGCTGAATTCCCTCCGGGGGGGCGCGATCATCATGGCTGGAAGCGGCATGTGCGAGGCCGGCCGGATCAAGCACCACCTGAAACATAACCTGTGGCGCAAGGAGTGCAGCATAGTGATCGTCGGGTTCCAGGCGGAAGGAACGCTCGGCCGCAGGATCGTCGACGGGGCGAAGTGGGTCCGCGTTTTCGGGGAGGACATCGCGGTGGCCGCCGACGTCTACACGATAGGCGGCCTGTCGGCCCATGCCGACCGGGACGACCTGCTTGCCTGGGCCGGGAATTTCCGAACCCCTCCCGCCAGGGTATGCGTGGCGCACGGCGAGGAATCGGTCTCCATCGGATTCGCGCAGACTCTGCGTGACCGCTTCGGATGGAGTGCCGTCGTTCCCGACCCCGGGCAACCGATGGAGATCTGAACGCCGCCGGGCCCTGGAACCTTTGGGTATCCCTTTCATCTACTATTGGAGATCTCAGGAAGGGAGAACCGGGATGAAAGCGGCGAAAAAGATGAAGATTGTCCATGGGGTTGCATCGATCCCCAAGGGATTTCACACGGTTACTACATGCCTGATGTTCCGGGGCGCGGACCGGGCCATCGAATTCTACAAGAAGGCGTTCGGCGCCGAACTTCTGGACCGGTTGACCGGCCCCGACGGCAATAGCGTCGTCCATGCCCAGATCCGGATCGGCGATTCGTTCCTGTTCCTCGGGGACGAGATTCCCGGAATGGGGTCGGGCGCACCCGAGAAATACGGAGGCTCCCCCGTTTCGGTCCACCTTTACGTCGAGGACGTGGACGCCGTATTCGACCGCGCCGTGGTGGCTGGGGCGCAGGTGCGGATGCCCGTTGCGGACATGTTCTGGGGCGACCGGTACGGCAAGGTCGCGGACCCGTTCGGGTACGAATGGGGCCTGGCTACCCGCAAGCAGGACCTGACGCAGGAGGAAATCCGCCGCGGGGCGGAGGAATTCTTCAGGAAACAGGCGGAAGGCGGGAAACAATGACCGGCCCGCCCGCATCATGAGTTTTGGGAGAGGACCCGCCCGCCTTTCTTATTCATGGGTCCATCCCGAGGCGGTGGAGACGGGTGGCTCGAAAAGCGTTCCTGACGATTACGATTGCAGCCGTCTGCGCGCTGATCTTTCCGGCGCAAGCCTCGTACGGGCATGAAAGGGAAACGCCGGACGATGTCCTGAAGCGCATCGGAGTGGACGAGAAGCCCGGAGGACAAGTGCCTCCCGGGCTTCTTTTCACCGACTCCGCGGGGAATCGCGTCCGGTTGGGGGATTTCTTCGGGGGAGGGCCGGTACTGCTGACCCTCAACTATTACACATGCCCCATGCTTTGCCCCCTGATCCTGCGGAACCTCCTCGCGGCCGCGGACCGGATGGGGGGGATCTCCATTTCACGCGATTACCGGATCGTCACGGTCAGCATCGATCCGGATGATAGGCCCGAATCGGCCCGGGACCGGGCTGGCGAGATGCACGCGATGATGAAAGGGGTGAAGGAACCCGCTTCGCGATGGCCCTTCCTGTTCGGGGAACGCGAGGAAATCGACAGGCTGGCGCAGGCCGTCGGCTTCCGGTATGCGAAAGTCGGGAAAGAATTCGCCCATCCCAACGTCGTCGTCGTCCTTACTTCCGATGGGAGGATCTCCCGCTACCTGTACGGGATCGAGCAGGAGCCGCGTGACCTGAAACTTGCGCTCATCGAAGCGGCGGGAGGCCGGATAGGCGATTCTTCGGCGTTTAACCGCGCACTCCTGTTCTGTTTCCATTACGACCCGGTGCAGAGGAAATACGCCCTTTACGCCCGGAACATCATGAAGGCGGGCGGCGTGTTGACCCTTGTCTTTCTCGGAGGGATATATTTCGCCATAATGAAGCGGCGTAAGCCTGAGCAGCTATCATGAAGTCTGGATAGGGGGCCAGGGGTCCAGGGGGTGAAATGACGAACGCATTCGCCGGGGGCGCCGCGGCCTCGCCGTCGGCCTGGCAGATCGACGCCGTCTTTCTTTTCATCGCCTGTGTATCGCTCTTCTTCTTCCTCCTGGTCGAGGGATTGCTGATCTATTTCGCGATCCGGTATCGCAGGAGGAAGGCGTCGGAGGATGCCGCCCTGTCGGACGTAAGGAGCAACACCCTCCTCGAAATCGTTTGGGTACTGGTCCCGTCGCTCGCGGTTCTCGCTTTTTTCACCTACGGATACGTGGTCTTCCGGGACGTTACCGCTCCGCAGCCGGGGGCTTCCGACGTCAACGTAACGGCGGGGCAGTTCCTTTACGAGTTCAAGTACGCGGACGGCCGCACTGCGGTGAACGAGCTGCGCGTGCCCATCGGCCCGCCGGTGAAGCTGATAATGACATCAAGGGACGTCATCCACGGGTTCTTCATCCCCGAATACCGGATCAAGCAGGACATTCTGCCGGGGCAGTACACGTATCTCTATTTCCAGCCGGACCGGGAAGGGACGTTCGACATCTTCTGCACCCAGTATTGCGGCGTCGGCCATTCCAACATGCGCGCAAAGCTGATCGTGATGTCCCCGGATGCCTACTCCACCTGGAAGGCGGAGGCGGAAGGCGCGAAAGCCGCGTTGCCGCTTTTCGAGAAGGGAAAGGAGCTCCTGGAAAGGTTCGGCTGCCTTGGGTGCCATTCGGTCGACGGCAGCGTCAAGGTGGGCCCAACCTTCAAAGGGCTGTTCGGCAGGATGGTGCTCCTTGAGGCGGGTGGAGAAGCGAAAGCCGACGAGGAATACATAAGAGAGTCCATCGTGGATCCCGGGGCGAAAGTCGTGAAAGGATTCCCGAACGCGATGCCGACGTTCAAGGGGTCGGTCTCGGACGACGACATGGCGGCTATCGTCGCTTTTCTCAAAACGCAGAAATAGCGGAGCATACACCGGAAAAGGCGCAACCTCGACTCCCCCGACATCATCGCAATGGTGAACGCGGTATTGTGTCGGGGGTGTTGAGGAATGACGGAAGCCACAGCGAACGGAATGGCGCTGCCGGAAAACGGCCGTTCCCGCGGGTACCTCGCGGCAAGGGGCTTCCGGTCCTGGGCCTTGACGCTGGACCATAAACGGATCGGGGCGCTTTATCTCTATACGACGCTCTTCTTCTTCCTGCTGGGCGGGATCTTCGGTCTCCTGATCCGGATCAAGCTTATGTACCCAGGGCAGGCAATCTTCAGCAACCAGACGTATAACGTCCTGTTCACCCTCCACGGCTCCATGATGATTTTCCTCTTTATTATCCCGGGTATCCCTTCGGGGCTGGGGAATTTTTTCATCCCCCTGCTGATTGGGGCGCGGGACGTCGCATTCCCCAGGCTGAACCTTGCGAGCTACTGGATCTTCGTCGCGGGGATCCTGGTCATCCTGGGTTCGCTCATAAGGCCGATGGACACCGGCTGGACCTTCTATACCCCGTATTCGGCGAAGACCGGGGCGAACATCGCCTTGCTTTCCTTCGGCATATTCCTTGTGGGGATGTCATCCATCCTGACGGGGCTGAATTTCATCGTCACCGTCCACAAGTTGAGGGCGCCGGGAATGACCTGGCACCGGATGCCCCTGTTCATATGGGGTATGTACGCCACCAGCATCATCCAGGTCCTGGCCACTCCGGTAGTGGGAATCACATTCCTGCTCCTCGCGATGGAACGGGTTTTCGGGATCGGGTTTTTCGATCCCGCGAAGGGGGGGGACCCGCTGCTCTTCCAGCACTTCTTCTGGTTCTACTCGCATCCCGTGGTGTATGTGATGATACTGCCCGCCATGGGGGTCATCTCGGAGGTGATACCCGTCTTCTCGCGTAAGCCCATCTTCGGATACAAGGCGATCGCCTACTCCTCACTGGCCATCGCATTCATCGGGTTCCTTGTCTGGGGCCACCACATGTTCGTCAGCGGGATGTCGAAGACGGCCAGCATCATCTTTTCCTTCCTGACGTTCTTCGTGGCGGTCCCGACGTCGGTCAAGGTCTTCAACTGGATCGCAACGATGTACAAGGGATCGATCACCTTCGAGTCGCCGATGCTGTACGCCCTCACCTTCATCTCCCTGTTCATCATCGGGGGGCTTACCGGGATGTTCCTCGGGGCGTTGGCGACGGACGTCCACGTCCACGACACCTATTTCATCGTCGCCCACTTCCATTACACGATGATGGGGGGGACGGTGATGGGACTCCTGGCCGGACTGCACTACTGGTGGCCCAAGATGACAGGCAGGATGCTCAGCGAAAAGACGGCGCGATGGGGATGGCTGCTGACCTTCATCGGCTTCAACCTCACCTTTCTCGTCCAGTTCTACCTCGGGTTCAAGGGAATGCCGCGGCGGTGGGCGGAGTACCCGCCCCAGTACCAGACGCTGAACATCGTGTCCACGGTGGGATCGTGGATTCTCGCCGGGGGGATCCTCGTCATGTTTTCGAATTTCATCCGTGGGCTTTTCCGGGGCGATCCGGCCCCCGCCAACCCCTGGAAGGGGCTGACCCTGGAGTGGCAGACCTCTTCGCCGCCGCCGGAGGAGAATTTCGGGACAGTGCCGGTCGTCACCGACTGGCCGTACGGGTACGTAAAGAGGAAACCGGCGGGCGATGGCTGACCATATGGCCCATTCGGCGGCGGAAAGCGCCGGGCATCCGTCCGTGCACGCAAGCCCCGCAGTTGCGTACGAGGCCGCCAAGCTGGGTATCTGGGCGTTTCTCGCAACCGAGGTGCTCCTGTTCGGCGGCCTGTTCACGACGTACATCGTGTTCCGCCTCAAGTTCCCTGAGATGTTCCACAGGGATTATCTGCATCTCGATCGCGTTCTCGGGGCCGCCAACACGGTCGTGCTCATCGCCAGCAGCCTGACGGTGGCTCTGGCCATAGCATCGATACGCAAGGGCGAGCAAAGGCTCCTGAAACTTTTCCTGTCCCTGACCATCTTTCTGGCGGGCGTCTTCCTTGTGATCAAGTACTTCGAATGGACGGAGAAGTTCGCCCACGGGCTGTTCCCCGGGACGGACATCTTCTTCTCGCTCTATTTCATGATGACGGGGCTGCACGGGTTGCACGTCGCGGGAGGGATTGCGGTCCTCGGGGCGATGCTCTTCCTGGCGGGCCGGGGCAGGTTCTCGGAGAGCTACAATACTCCGGTCGAGATTTCGGGGCTATACTGGCATTTCGTGGACCTCGTCTGGATCTACCTGTTTCCGCTGTTTTACCTTATCGGATAGGGGAGCGATGATGAAGGGGCGCGGCGGGGGATATGCAGTCTACCTGGCGGTCTTCGCGGCTCTGCTGGTCCTGACCGGCGCGACCGTCGCGGTTTCCTATGTCGACCTCGGATTCTGGAATGTAGCAACGGCTCTGCTCATCGCCTCGGTGAAAGCGTCGCTGGTCGCGCTTTTCTTCATGCACCTGAAGCACGAGGGCGTGCTGGTGTGGACGTTCGCGCTGGTGCCTGTCCTCTTTCTCCTTCTTATAGTCGCAGGGACGCTTTCGGACACGTTGTTCCGTTAGCGCGGATGCCGTACGAACGGAGGGCAAGATGCGCGGCAGAATGACGGTCGGCCTGTTGTTCCTGCTCCTGGTCTGGGGGAATCTCGTGGCGGGCCTGAAGGCGGGACTCGCCTGCCCGGACTGGCCCCTGTGCCACGGAAAGGTCCTGCCGCCCCTTCGGCTGGACATCTACATGGAATTCCTCCACCGCGTGATCGCCGCCGTAGCGGGCATCTCGCTCATCGCCCTTTGCGTTCGGCGTTTCAGGGACTATCGAGGTTCGGCGAAGGCCGTTCCCATCCTGGCGGCAGGGTTCCTGGCGGTGGAGGTCGTTCTCGGCGGCGCGGTGGTTCTCTTCGGCATACCGGTGCAGCTCACGACGGTGCATTTCATGCTCGGTCTCGCCGTATTCCTGCTTGCGGTCTACATGGCATCCTTCGACGGCGTCCGGTATCCTCCCGCCTTCTCCCTGTCCGGGCGGTCGGCGCTGTTTTTCGGAATCGGCATCCTGGTTTTCCTGCTGGCGGGCCTTGGAGCCTACGTGAGGCACGCGGACGCCGGGCTTGCCTGTGCGGAATGGCCGCTCTGCGCGGACGGGCTCTTTCCGAAGGTTCTGACGGGCCACGTATTGATCCACTTTTCCCACCGCGTTCTGGCGGCCCTCGTGTTTCTCACCGTCATCGCCCTGTACGCAGCGGTGGTCCTCGACCGGCGGCTCGACGAGAGCAGGGGCCTTGCGCGGGCCCTCCTGCTGCTGGCCGCGGGACAGGTCGCCGTCGGTGGACTGGTGGTCCTGACGAAGCTTTACTACCTGTCCACAGCCTTGCACATGGCGATAGCCCTGGGGATGCTGGTCGTTCTTTTCCACATGTGGGCCAGGGAGGTCAAGAGGGAGGAATTGCTGCCGTGGAACCGGTAACGGTCCATGCAAGACCGGTAGCCGGAAGGGAGTCCCGCTCCGATGGCGTTGCGGCATCCGCGCTGCTTATATCGAAACCGGGTATCGCGGGCGGCGTTACGCTTGCGGGGTTTTCGGGCATGGTGCTGGCGGGGCGGAGCCTTCCGCCGGCCGGTTTCGGATTTATCTGCCTTTCCTGCATTCTCATGGCGGCATCCGGATCGGCAATCCTGAACGGAATCCTGGACCGGGAGATGGATTCGCGGATGAGCCGCGTCGCGGCAAGAAAGGCGGCGCTGGAAAATGTAGGCAGCCGCGGAGCGCTTTTCCTGTCTTTGGGCCTGATCGCGGCATCCCTGGCGATTTCCGTTCTATTCCTGAACCCGACGGCGACGCTGCTTCTCCTTGGGGCGGTCTCGGGCTACGCCCTTTTGTATACCCTGTATCTGAAGCGGCGCTCTCCCTACGGAACGGTGCCCGGCGGAATCCCCGGGGCGCTTCCCGTCCTCATCGGCTACGCGTCGATCGAGCCGCGCATCGGCGCGGACGGCTTCCTGCTTTTCTTCCTGATGCTGCTATGGCAACCCCCCCACTTCTGGACGCTGGCGCTGAAGTGCCAGGACGATTACCGGGCGGCGGGCGTCCCCGTCCTCCCCGTGGCCATGGGGGAGCCATATACGAAGATTCTTGTTTTTCTCTATGCGACCGCACTGCTGCCACTTTCCCTCGGTTTGTGGTGGCTTGGGTTCTGCTCGCCGCATTTTGCCGCTGCCGCGCTGTTCCTCGGCGCGTGGTTCCTTGTATCCTGCTACCGTAATATCGTCGCGAGCCGCCGGTTCGGCAAGGCGTTCGCCGCGTCCATCATCTACATCCTCGGCCTCCTCCTCTCGGTCATCGTCGACGTCGCCGCAGGCTAGCCCTGCGGGCTCGGCACGCCTCGCGGGGCACACCGCCTCGGCAGCCCGTCAAGAATCCGGTCTTCGCCGTCCCTCCCGATGGCAGCAACGCTTTTGTTGGGTTATTATCATCAATTAATGAAACGCGCATTCAAGGAGCGGAAATGAGCCTGTTAGTCGTCGGTTCGATGGCGTTCGACAGCATCAAGTCCCCTTTCGGGGAGGTGGAGCGGGTGGTCGGCGGATCCGCCACCTACTTTTCCCTGGCAGCCAGCTACCTGGCGCCGGTCCGGCTGGTGTCCGTGGTGGGAAAGGACTTTCCGCAGAACGTCATCGGGATGCTCTCGGCCCGAGCCATCGACACCCGGGGGCTAAAGATCGCGGACGGCGAAACGTTCCGCTGGAAAGGATATTACGAGTACGACCTGAACACCGCGCACACCGTCAAGACGGAACTCAACGTATTCCAGGAGTTTGCGCCCGTTCTCCCTGAAGAGTACCGGGACAGCCCGTACGTGTTTCTCGGGAACATCGCTCCGGGGCTCCAGATGGACATCCTCGGCCAGGTGCGTAATCCGAAGCTGGTCGCGCTCGACACGATGAACTACTGGATCGAAAACAGCCCGGGACCGTTGCGCGAGGTGATCTCGAAGGTGGACATCGTGGTTTTCAACGAGAGCGAGATAAGGGAAATCTCGGGGGAGTACAACCTCGTAAAGGCCGCGCGCGCCGTCATGAGCTGGGGGCCGGCCAGGGTGGTCGTCAAGCGCGGTGAATACGGGGTTCTGCACCTTTCGGACGGGACCATGTTCGCCGCTCCCGCCTATCCGCTTGAGACTATCTTCGACCCGACGGGGGCCGGCGACAGTTTCGCGGGTGGCTTCATGGGTTATCTCGCCTCCCGGGACGGGGAGGAGCTTACCGACATGGATTACCGTACGGCGACGATGTACGGGAGCGCCATCGCCTCCTTCACCGTGGAAGCGTTCAGTACGGAGCGGCTCCAGAATCTTTCCCCAGGTGAAATCGCCGAGCGCGTCGACGCTTTCCGGGCGCTCACCGAATTCCGGGTCTGATTAATCATCGTTATTTCTCCCGCCAACAAGAATCTTTATCGACTAAATAAGCAGGAAACAAATAAATATTCTTTTGAATGAGTGCTCGCCGCGGTCGGATAAATCCATATCTGGCGGATAACATAAGCAAATCAGGGTCGCAAAACAATTGCCGACCCGCAATAAAGCGATTTATTTTTATCGTCATTTTACCGATAATTAATAGAGGCAGCTTTACTGTCGTTTGCCCATTCGCGGTTATGGATCGCCTGTTGCAGCCTTGATTGGGGGTGCGCGGTGGGTTTTTGGGGAAGGCGAAGTTCCATAAGCCGTCGAATGGTGCTCATCGGCGGGCTTGCCATCATAATACCGCTGGTCGTCACGGCGGTCCTTCTTACCCTTAAAGCGAAAGCGACGCTGGAAGCGGAGGCCGAGGCCCGGCTGGCAGGGATCACCGGCAAGGTGGTCCAGATGTGCCGGATGAACGAGGAGTTCGCCCAGGGTAAGCTCGGGCAGGATGCCAAGGTGCTTCGGGAACTGTTCGAGTACGGCGGGAGAATCATCCCCGAAGAGGGGAAAGACTTCTCCATCGTGGACCACACCAGCGACCTGACCGGTTCCCTTGCCACCATTTTCCGGATGCACAACACCTTCATGCTGCGCGTCGCCACGACCGTCCGGAAGCACGACGGATCGCGGGCCGTCGGTACGACGATCGATTCCGACAGCCCGGTTTTCCAGGCGGTGAAGGCGGGAAAAACTTACAAGGGCCGCAACAAGGTCGTGAACGACTGGTGCGCGACCCAGTACGATCCCGTTTTCGTGGACGGGAAGGTTGTCGGATGCCTGTACGTCGGGGTGAAGCTTCAGGACTTGAGCTCGCTGCGCAACGTCCTTGCCGGGATGCGCGCCTGGACGACCGGTTATACCTACGTAATCGACTCGGCCGGAAAGATCGTGTTCCACCCCGACGCCGATGCCGAGGAAGACGCTTCCCGCATCGCGCCCGTCGCGGAAATCCTTAAGAAACGGGAAGGCTCGATCCGGTATACCCGGCATGGCCAGGACATAATCGCTTCCTGGCAGTACTTCGAGCCGTGGGACTGGTATGTCGTTTCCCAGGTCCCCGCGCGGGAGTGCTTCTCCCCCGTTCAATCGATCGTTCTGTTCTCTGCGGCCGCCCTGCTCGGATGCATGACGCTCGGCCTGGCGACGATGTATTCCTATTCGAGGAAAGTGCTGGGGCCCGTGACCAAGCTTGCGGACGCCGCCGACAGGCTCGCGAGGGGGGACCGTTCCACCCAGGTCGAGGCGGAGGCAAGCGGCGAGGTCGCTCTTCTCGTGGAAAGTTTCAACAGGCTGGCCGTCGACCTCGAGAACACCACCGTGTCCAAGAACTATGTAAACAACATATTGAACAGCATGATCGATACGCTGCTCATAGTATCGCCGGACGGCGCGATCCGGAACTGCAATGCCGCCATCTGTTCCCTCCTTGGATACAAGGAGAGGGACCTGATCGGAAAATCGGTGGAGTCGATCCTGGGGGAGAGCGGAAAAAGCCGGGGGTCGATCGTCGAGGAAGTCCGCAGGCAAGGGTTCCTGCGTAACCGGGAGCTCGCCTACAGGACCGCGGACGGGCGGGAGATACCCATGCTGCTCTCGGCTTCCCCGATGTACGGTCCGTCGGGCGGGTTCGAGGGCGTCGTCTGCGTTGCGCAGGACATCACTATCAGGAAGCAGGCGGAAGAAGACCTCGCGCGGCTCGGCATGGCGGTCGAGCAGGCGGGAGAAGCCGTCGTCATCACGGACGCCGACGGCACGATCCAGTACGTCAATCCGTCGTTCGAGCGGCTTACCGGTTACGGCCGCGACGAGGTCCTCGGGAAGAACCCGCGAATCCTCAAGAGCGGAAAACATGACAAGGATTTTTACGGGACCATGTGGAACATCCTCACGCAAGGCAAGGTCTGGTCGGGGAAAATCGTCAACAGGAGCAAGGACGGGAACCTGTTCGAGGAGTTTGCGGTGATTTCCCCGGTCCGGGACGCCTCGGGGCGCATCGTGAATTTCGTCGCCGTGAAACGCGACCTCACACACGAGATCGAAATGGAGGAACAGCTCCGCCAATCCCAGAAGATGGAGGCGATCGGGAAGCTTGCGGGGGGCGTCGCCCATGACTTCAACAACCTTCTGACGGTCATCACGGGCTACTGCGACCTCATCCTGTACGGGCTCCCGAAACACGGTCCCTGGCGGCACGAAGTAGAGGGGATCAAGAATGCGGCCGACCGGGCGGCCGCGGTGACGCGGCAGCTCCTGGCGTTCAGCCGCAAGCAGGTTTTTCAGCTCAAGGACGTCGACATGAACGACGTCGTGGCAAACCTGGACGGAATGCTGCGCAGGCTGATCGGCGAGGACATCGACCTGCAGACATCGTTGCGCGAGGATCTCTGGAACGTGCGGATCGACCCCGCCCAGATCGAGCAGGTTATCGTAAATACCGTGGTCAATGCACGGGACGCCATGCCGGAGGGCGGCAAGCTCACCATCGAAACCGACAACGTCATGCTCGACGAAACATACGTGCAGACGCACCTGAACGTCAAGCCGGGCCCATACATGATGCTTGCGATTACCGACACGGGGTGCGGGATGGACGAGTCCGTCCGGTCCCGGATCTTCGAGCCGTTCTTCACGACCAAGGAGGTCGGAAAGGGAACGGGGCTCGGCCTGTCCACCGTGTACGGAATCATAAAGCAGAGCTCGGGATACATCTGGGCGTACAGCGAGCCGGACAGGGGCACGACATTCAAGATATACCTGCCGAGAGTGCTTGCCGGGGAGATGGAACTTCCCCATGTCGCGCGGGGCGCCGTCGCCGCCATGCAGGGGGGGGCGGAAACGGTTCTTCTGGCCGAGGATGAGGACCTTGTCCGTGAACTCGTGATAGAGATCCTGAATCAGGCGGGCTATACCGTTCTCCCGGCCCATGATGGAGTGGATGCCATGAGGATCGCCGAGAAGCACGAAGGGCCGATCCATTTGCTTATAACGGACGTGGTGATGCCGCAGATGAACGGGAGGGAACTGGCTCGCCGGATGCTGGCTTCGAGGCCGGATATAAAGGTGATCTACATCTCCGGCTACACCGAAGATGCGATCATACATCATGGGGTTCTGGATCCGGGCATGCATTTCGTGCAGAAGCCCTTCCGCCCCGGCGACCTGGTGCGAAAGATCCGCGAAGTACTTGATGCCACCGAGACGGTGTAAAGCATTACAAATTTGCAATTGCATATGACAAACGTCGTTTGATGGTTCTTTTTGTATACTGATAACTCCCCTGATCCAAATGTTTTTCCGCCCTTGGAATCAATTGCATGAAACTTGTTAGAATTTTCGGCATCACATAGCCGAATGGCTATGGCCGATTCCCCGGGGCGTCCCTTCCCTCCGGGTTCGAACGACGGCGCCGCGCCCCTCCACGCGGAGCCGTCGTTTTTTTTAAATGGCGGAGTCCCTGGATCGGCATGAGCGGCGACAATTCTGAATTTCCGTGAGTGACCGATGCCGTGGACGGCATCTTAAGAAGAGCTTTTCTTGACCCGATCGCTCAAGGGGGCATAAAATTTCAAATGCGCGATTTTGGATATCCATTTTCCCTCGCCGTGGACCTTTCCGGACGTTTTACTTTTAGGAGACGATAATGCCCAAACTATCCGCCGCTGCAGGGCTGGCGTGGCAGATCGCCG
This sequence comes from Deltaproteobacteria bacterium, assembly GCA_016218975.1. Taxonomy (NCBI): domain Bacteria; kingdom Pseudomonadati; phylum Myxococcota; class Myxococcia; species Deltaproteobacteria bacterium. Next base: position 233,879 of record JACRCO010000053.1, on the reverse strand, counting down.
CTTCCGAGGCCGCAACCGCAAGGCATCCGTTCATCGAACGGGAGCACCTTGTCATCGGAATCCTAAGCCTTCACAAGGCGCTTGGATTTCTGCGGTTCTCGAAAGCGGAGTCCTTCCCCGCGGAAACCATCCGCGGCGAGGCGGACGGGGTGGAGCGGATCATCGGCGGCATGGGGATAACTTCGATGTCCTTTCGCCGGGGGGTCCGGTCGAGGCTCAGGCCCGGCTACGCCCACCAATTCGAGCAGGCGGTCCACCGCAGCGAGAAATGCAAGGCGTTCTTCCGCAGGGCCGATCAGCTGGCGGAGCGTGCCGGCGAGGGAGAGACACGAGCCTCTCACCTGCTGGGGGCCATACTCGAGGACCCCGGGCCTATCGTATCCGCGGTCCTGGTAGGCGCGGGGATCGATCCGGCGACGCTCGGGAAGGAAGTCATATCGGGAGACAGCGAGGAGAGCAAGCAGAAGGTCGGCAGCGAGGAGGCCGTCGGCGTGGCTTCCCTGGAGGAGCCCCGCACTTCCGACACGCCGATGCTGGACCGGTACGGCAGGGACATAACGCGGGCGGCGCGAGAGGGGCGGCTTATGCCGTTCGTCGATTCCGACCGCACACGCAATACCCTGCGGCAGCTTCTGAAAGTGTTGCTGATGCCGACGAAGAACAATCCCGTCCTCGTGGGCGAAGCGGGCGTCGGAAAGACGGCGATCGTGGAGGCTCTCGCGGAGCGCATCGCCATGGGCCGGGACCGCCAGATGCTCGGAGGAAAGCGGCTTGTGGAGCTTTCGATGGCGGAACTGGTGGCGGGAACGAAATACCGCGGAGAATTCGAGGAACGGCTCACCAGGCTCATCGATGAGGTGAGGAGCCATCCCGAGGTTATCCTTTTCATCGACGAGTTCCATACCGTTGTGGGGGCCGGCCGCGCGGAAGGGGCGCCGATGGACGCCGGGAACATCATGAAGCCGGCCCTGGCCCGGGGGGAGCTGCGCTGCATCGGCGCGACGACGATCGCGGAGTATCGCCGAAGCGTCGAGAAGGATCCCGCCTTCGAGCGCCGCTTCCAGCCTATCCAGGTCAACGAGCCCAGCCGGGATGAAACGCTGGAAATACTCCTTGGGCTGCGCGCCCATCGCGAATCCCACTTCGGCGTCACTATTACGGACGAGGCGGTAGAAGCGGCGGTCGACCTCTCCACAAGGTTCGACCCGATGCACTACATGCCGGACAAGGCGATAGATCTCCTCGACCGCGCCTGCGCCGATTGCCGCGTGCCCCTGCTCTCACGGGTGGTGGAGTCCGAAGGGATGGGGCCCATGGGGGTCGCCGTGGTCAAGCCCGATGTGGTGGCGAGAGTGGTCGCGGAAAAGATGAGTCTCCCCATGGAAGTGGTGCGGGGCGGAATGGGCGGGATCACAGAGTCCAGGATACGGGGAATGCAGGAGTACCTTAACCGGCATATCGTCGGCCAGAAGGACGCCGTTTCCCGGGTTTGCCGCAGGCTTCTCCTCGCCCACGCCGGGCTGGGGGACCGCAGCCGCCCCCTGGGAGTGTTTCTCTTCCTCGGGCCCTCGGGCGTCGGAAAGACGGAACTGGCGCGGCGGATGGCGGCGTACCTCTTTTCCGACGAGCGCGCTTTCATCCGGCTCGACATGTCGGAATACCAGGAGGACTCCAGCGCCACCCGCCTCGTGGGCGCTTCGCCCGGCTATATCGGCTATGAGGAGGGCGGGCAGCTGACCGCCCGCATCCGGACGACGCCGTACTCCGTCGTCCTCCTTGATGAAGTGGAGAAGGCGGCGCCGCGGGTATACGACCTGTTCCTCCAGCTCTTCGACGAGGGGAAGATAACCGACGGGCAGGGCCGCACAGCGGACGCCCGCAACGCCGTCTTCGTCATGACGGCGAATATCCGCGTGGGCAAGGAAATGGGCTTCCACGCGGGAGACCGGGCCGCACTCGCCGCCGGCGCGCTCACGGAGGCCCGCAAGCGATTCCGGCCGGAGTTCCTGAACCGGATAGACGAGCAGATAGTCTTCCGTCCCCTGTCCCGGGACGATGTCCGCGAAGTGCTCGACCATCACCTGTCGGCGCTGGTCGAACATCTCCTGAACGTGAACGGTGTCAGCCTTCTGGTGGAGCCGGACGCGAAGGACTGGCTCGCCGTCGCAGGCTACAGCGCGGAATACGGGATACGCGAACTCGGGCGTGTGGTCGACCGGTATGTGCGGGGACCGATCGGCGTCCTGAGCGCCGAGGGGGAGCTCGCAAGGCGGGCGTTTTCGGGAATTCCCCTCGTCCTGCGAAAGGAGGGGGAGGAAGTCCGTTTGTTCTGATCCGCGCCGGGAGGGAACTTTTTCCCGGAAGAAGTATCCTAAGAGTAGGGCGGTACCCGCACCCAACCGTTCCATAGAAACGGGAGGTGGGAAACATGATGGCCCTTCTCGGACGTTTCAGCCCCGCGAGCAGGAAGAACGTAGACAACGAGACTGATCCCTATATTCCACGGAAAAGCGCATCGGACATCGGTGTATGCACACGATGCCACGCCATACGCCGGAACAAGCGCTGGCACCTGGACGAAAAGGAATACGCGGCGCTGACCCGGAAGCGGGGCGCGGCGGTCCCGGAGCGCTGCCCGGCCTGCAGGAAGATAGCGGACGGCTTCCCCTCCGGGGTCGTGCTGCTTCGCGGGGGTTATCTCCGGGAGCACAGGGACGAAATACTGAAACTCGTTCGGAACGAGGAAAAGCGGGCCATCGGGTTCAATCCTCTTGAACGCATCATTTCCATCGAGGAAGGGAACGGAAAGATCGAAATCGCAACGACCGACGAAAAACTCGCCCAGCGGATCGGACGCGAGCTGCGCAAGGCTTGCAGGGGCACCCTTGTGTTCAAGTGGTCCGAAGACTCGAAGCTGCTGCGGGTAAACTGGGCGAGAGAGGAAGATTAGGCGCACGGAGGTATTTTGTTGCATCCCGGCGCCGGGCATGGTACATTCCTGAAATATTGAATCCTCACGAATCGCAAACACCCTCCCTGCATGAAGGAAGAGTCAAACCCGGTTGACGGTATGGTTTCGCCGGGCTGCGACAAGTGAAAATCCGAAAAAGGAGAAGTATGAGTTTCGAACATCTGGGGCTTCGCCCCGAAATACTGCGCGCCCTCGAGGGCATGAACCACAAAACGCCGACGCCCGTCCAAAAGGAGGCGATCCCCCGGTTGCTGGAGGGCAGGGACCTGCTCGGGTGCGCCCGGACTGGAACCGGCAAAACGGCGGCCTTCGCGCTTCCCATCCTTCAGCGGCTTATCCCGGCGGCGCCGCAGCGGAATACCGGCAGGAAATGCGGACCTCGCCGGCAAATACGGGTCCTGGTGCTTACCCCTACCCGGGAGCTTTGCGGGCAGGTCACCGAAAGCTTCGCGGCCTACGGAAAGCATACCGGCCTGAAAACGGCGGCCGTTTACGGCGGGGTGAGCCAGAGCCGCCAGGAGGAGGCGCTTCGCCGCGGCGTGGACATACTCGTCGCCACACCGGGCCGGCTCCTGGACCTGGAATCCCAGAAGATACTGCATCTCGGCGCCGTCGGCACGCTCGTCCTCGACGAGGCGGACCGGATGCTGGACATGGGGTTCCTGCCGGACGTACGCAGGATCATTTCACTGGTTCCGGAAGACCGCCAGACTCTCCTGTTCTCGGCCACGATACCCGGCGAGATCCTGAAGCTCGCGGGCAAGATAATGCGCGACCCGGTACGCGTTACCGTTTCGTCGGCTTCATCCCCGGCTGCGGAAAACGTCGAGCACCTCGTCTACTACGTCGAAAAGCAGGACAAGGCGGAATTGCTTCGCCGCATGCTGTCTGAAGGAGCCGCGCGCAACGCACTTGTGTTCACCAGGACGAAGAGAGGGGCCGACCGGCTCGCCGACCAGCTCGTCCGGGCGAACATTCGCTCCGAAGCCATTCACGGAGACCGCTCCCAGAGCGCCAGGGAACGCGCACTGGCGAAGTTCAAGAGCGGAGCGACGCGCGTCCTTGTGGCCACCGACGTCGCGGCCAGGGGGCTGGACATCGCCGAACTTTCCCACGTGTTCAATTTCGACCTTCCGGCGGAGCCCGAAAACTACGTGCACCGGATCGGCCGGACAGGCCGTGCGGGCGCGTCGGGGACCGCCGTCTCCTTCTGCGGAATAGAGGAGCGCGCGCTGTTGACCGCGATCGAGCGAATGATCCGCAAGCACCTGAAGGTGGTCGAAGACCATCCCTTCCGTTCTTTCCTTAGGCCGGGCATCCCCACGAGGCTGGACAACCGCCCCGCGCGTCCAGTCAACGCACGGTTCATGATCCCCGCCACGGAGTTGTTCCGGGCCGTCTGATAAAAGGGGCGGCCTTCTTCTCCCGGTCACGGTTCCGAACAGCGGTTCTTATTCTTTCGTTTTACCTCCGCGCCCGGATCGTTTATCTTTTCGGGTAGCGCCTATCTATATCCCGGTTCGGGGTCGAAGGAGAGCGAAATGAAAGACACGCTGAAAGCCGGCCTGACGCACACCCACAAGTTCCGCGTCCCGGAGAACAAGACGGTACCGTATCTTTACCCGGAGTCCAAAGCGTTCCAGGAGATGCCGAAAGTGTTCGCAACCGGCTTCATGGTGGGGCTGATGGAATGGGCCTGCATAGAGGCGATGGCCCCCCACATGGATCCGGGGGAAGGCAGTGTAGGGACCCTGATAAACGTGACGCACACGGCCGCGACCCCGCCTGGAATGGAAGTGACGGTCCAGGTCCGGTGCATCGGCGTGGAAGGCCGCCGGACGGTCTGGGAGATCGAGGCGAAGGACGAGGTCGAGGCGATCGGCAAGGGGACCCACGAGCGGTTCTCCGTCGATTTCGCCAAGTTCAACGCGCGGCTCGCCAAAAAGACCGGCGGGGCGTAACCCGCCCGTACGGCCAACCATTTCATCCCGCGGGCTTCGCACGCCCCGCGAAGGGGTACCCCGTGAGGCGTGCAAGCCCGACGGCAGCGGATTACCTACCGCCCGGTAGGTTTTTCTTGACAGCCGCTTCTTCCTGGTGTACTTACCGGTAGGTAGAATCAAGCCGGAGGTCATCTCTTGGGCGGAAAGCGGAATGCGGCGGGAAAGAAGGCGGCGTCCACGGAATCGGCGGCGGGGGCGGCGGCGCCGGCCGCGGCGCAGGACGTAGCGGCCCGGAAGCGGCTGCTGAAAAGCGCCCTCGGATTATTCAACCGGAAAGGGTATGCGTCGGCCAGCGTACGCGAGATCGTGGCGGCGGCCGGGGTCTCCAAGCCGGTCCTTTACTACTATTTCCGGAACAAGGAAGGTATCTACCTCGACTTGATGCGGGAGGAATTCTCCCGGTTCGACGCCCTCCTCGAGGCCTCGCGCGGCGTGGGCGGGAGCGCCGCTGAGAGGATCCGCAGGCTTTGCGGAGGCGCGTACGTGCTCTTCCGCGAGCACATCGAGGTGCCGCGGCTCATGTACGCCATCTATTACGGCCCGCCTCAAGGGGCGCCGTTTTTCGACTTCGACGCATACCACATCAAATTCCAGGAAAACGTCCAGGAATTGGTCGAGGAGGGGATACGAACCGGCGAATTCCGCAAGGGGGACGCGGGAGACATGACGTGGGCCGTCATCGGCGCGGTCAATGTCGCAATGGAGATGGAGTTGTGCCACCCGGAGATCGCCCTCGGCAAAGAGGGGCTCGGCCGGGTTCTGGACGTCATCTTCGCGGGAATCGCCGGTGACAGGGGGAAATTCCTCCGCAGAGCGGCGTCGCGGGATCGGAAGAAAATTCGGCGGGGAGAGGCAAGATGAAACGTTCGTTGATCGCGGGGAGTTTCCTGCTGTCGTTCGCACTTTGCCAGGCAGGCTGCTCGGGGACAGGGGCGGGGGCGGAAGGCGGCAAGACTCCGGGGAAGGAATCGGGGAAGCCCGTCGTGGCGGTGGAGACGACCCGTGCGGCGGCGTCCGACCTCGTGGAAGGGATCGATGTGACTGGAGCCCTGTCCGCGAGGTTCCAGTCCGACGTGAAGTCCGAAGTCGGCGGAACCGTTACCGACGTCTACGTGGCGGAGTGGGTCCGCGTGAAGAAGGGGGCGCCGCTTGCCAAGGTCGACGCACGGGAGACGGAGGTTCTCAAGAAAAGGGCCGAGGCCTCCGTCGAAATGGCGAAGGCGGGCCTCCTCGAGGCCCGGGCCGCGGCCAATCGCGCCGAAAGGGAGCTGGAGCGGGCGCGCAAACTCAAGGAAGCCGGGCTCGTCACGCAGCAAGGCCTTGATGACGCCCTGACGCAGAAGGAGGCGTCGGCCGCACGGGTTGCGGCAGCCGCAGCGCAGGTACGGGCCGCGGAGGAGGATGTCCGCCAGGCTGCGACGCGCATCTCGAAGGCCGTCATTCGGGCCCCCTTCGACGGCATCATCGCGGAACGGAGCGTCAGTCCCGGCGAGGTGGTCGGCGAAATGCAGAAAGTCGTTTTCAGGATCGTCGACGTCAGCCTTCTCGACCTGACCGTGAGCGTTCCCTCCGGAGAATCCTGTTCGCTCCGTGTCGGGCAGCCGCTGACCTTCTCGACGGACGCTGTCCCGGGGAAAACGTTTGCAGGGAAGATCAAGCACATCAATCCCACGGTCGGAGACGCGGACCGTTCGGTGAAGGTCGTCGCCGAAGTCCGGAACGGGAACGGGGAACTGAAAAGCGGCCTCTATGTCAAGGGCCGCATCGTCACGGGGAAACGGCAGGGCGTGCTGCAGGTGCCGCGTACGTCGCTCCTTTCCTGGGACGTCCCGGGGAAAAAAGGCGATCTGCTCGTGGTCGGCGACAACGTTGCGCGGAGGCGTGCCGTGAGAACCGGGAGCACGGAGGGAGACCTGGTGGAAATCGCTTCCGGCCTCTCGAAGGGTGAAGACGTCGTTACCCGCGGAGGGTTCAACGTGCGGGATGGCGACAGGGTGAGCGTCACCATGGCCGCCGGGGGGAAATAGATGTTCCTGTCGGACCTGTCCATACGACGTCCCATATTCGCTTCGGTGATGATGCTGGCGCTCGTGACGCTGGGGGCTTTTTCCTACCGGCGGCTCGCGGTGGACATGTTCCCGGACGTGGAGATCCCCGTGATCACCGTCGTCACGAAGTTCCCCGGCGCCTCCCCGGAAAGCGTTGAACGGGAGGTGAGCAAACGGATCGAGGAGGCCGTCAACCCGATCGCCGGCGTAAAGCACGTGATGTCGACGTCGCGGGAGAGCGTCTCGACGGTCGTCGTGCAGTTCCAGCTCGAGGTCAGGATCAACGAGGCCGCACAGGAGGCGCGCGCGAAGATCGCCGCCATCCGCGGAGAACTGCCGCAGGGGATCGAGGAACCGATCATCCAGAAACTCGACTTCTCCGCGATGCCGGTCGTCTCCCTTGCGGTGCGGTCCGACTCCCTTTCTCCACGGGAGCTGACGACCCTTGTCGAAAAGAAGATCCGCCGCCGGTTCGAGAACATCTCCGGGGTCGGGAGGGTGGACCTAGTCGGGGCGTCGAAGAGGGAGGTGAACGTAGACATCGACCCGCTGCGGCTCGAGTCCCTGGGGATGGGGATCGACGAAGTGATCGCGGGAATCCGGTCGGAGAACGTCAACACTCCCCTGGGTCGGCTGAACCGCAACGGGTCCGAGTTCCCGCTCCGCGTATCCGGCAAGCCGGACGCCGTGGAACGGTTCCGCACGATGACGGTCGCGCGCCGCGCGGGGCGTCCCGTCACCCTTTCCGAGGTAGCGAGGATCGCGGACGGCACTGAGGAGCAACGGTCCCTCGCGCTCGTAAACGGCGTACCCGCGGTGGCGCTCGACATCCAGAAACAGTCCGGCGCCAACACGGTGGCGGTGGCGGAGTCGGTGAAGAAGGAGATCTCCCGGCTCCAGCCGGAACTGCCCCCCGGCACGGCGGTCGAAATGGTGCGTGACGCTTCCATCATGATCCGGGAATCCGTCCGGGACGTGCAGGAGACGCTGGTCCTGGGCGGGATTCTGACCGTCTTCATAGTGTTCTGCTTCCTCAACTCCTGGCGCTCCACGGTGATCACGGGACTGACCCTTCCCATATCGGTGGTTTCCTCCTTCATCGTGATGAACTTCCTCGGGATGACTCTGAACGTCATGACCCTGATGGCGCTCTCGCTGGCCATCGGGCTTCTCATCGACGACGCTATCGTCGTCCGTGAGAACATCGTGCGGCACCTGGAGCACGGAAAGGATCATTTCGAGGCGGCGCGGGTGGGGACGAGCGAGATCGGACTGGCCGTACTGGCGACGACCTTTTCCATCGTTGCGGTCTTCGTTCCCGTGGCGTTCATGAAGGGAATCGTCGGCAGGTTCTTCTTCCAGTTCGGGATCACGGTGACCTTCGCGGTCCTCGTGTCCCTCTTCGTTTCCTTCACCCTCGACCCGATGCTTTCCTCCAGGTGGCGCGACCCCGACATCGACCGGACGGGCAGGCGGCACTTCATCGCCCGTATACTCGACCGGTTCAACGCCGGGTTCGACCGGACCGCCGACCGGTACCGCGATGCGATCGGCTGGGCGCTGGAACACCGCGGGACGATCGTTGCGCTCGCCTTCGTGGCCTTCGTCGCCGGGCTGGCGGCCTTTTCCTTCCTTAAGAAGGAGTTCTTCAGCGAATACGACCGGGCGGAATTCCAGGTGAATTTCCGCACGTCCCCCGATGCCTCCCTCGACGAGACGCGGAACCGGATCGACGCGGTTCTCGCCGAATTGCGCAAGGTGGCGGGCGTGAAGCATACCTATGCGACGATCGGCGCGGGCGACGCGGGCACCGTGAGGGACGGGGCGGTCTACGTGAAACTGGAGGAGAAGAAGGACCGCAAGGCGCCACAGGACCGGATTCAGAGGGACCTGAGGGAACGGCTCAACCGCATTCCGGGCATCATCCCCTCCATCGCCGACGTGGGGCGGATGAACGGCGAGAAACCGCTGATGGTCAATATCCGCGGGCAGGACATATCGCTGCTCAAGCTGTATGCGGCGAAATTGAAGGACGAGATGTACAAGGTCCCGGGGATCGTCGACCTGGAAGCGACCCTGGAACAGGACATTCCCGAGTTCCGCCTCCGTGTGGACAGGGAGCGCGCGGCGGACATGGGAGTGACGACGAACGACGTCGTCCGGTCCGTTGGGGCGCTGGTCGGCGGGCAGGCCGTGTCCACTTACGAGGACGAGGACGGCGACGCCGTGGACGTGCGCGTCCGCCTTCCGCTGGCGCTCCGGCAGGACCCTTCGCAGGTGGGACGGCTCCGGCTGGCCGTGAACAACGGGACGGGAGGAGCGAGCCTTGCGCCGCTCGGCAGCGTGGTGAGCTACGCCATGAGCAACACGCCGTCGGAAATCGACCGGCAGGACCTCACGAGGCAGGTGGTGATTTCCGCCAACCTCGACGGCCTCCCCCTTGGCGAAGCCATGAGCAAGGTGCAGGAAGCCGCCTCCCGCATGAAGCTTCCCCCCGGATATCGCGTGGTCTTTTCCGGCGAAGGGGAGGACATGGTCGAGTCCTTCGGATACATGGCGGAGGCGCTGCTCCTCGCCGTCATCTTCGTCTACCTCATACTTGCGGCGCAGTTCGAGTCGTTCATCGACCCCCTTGCCATCATGCTGTCGCTGCCGCTCTCGGTCGTGGGGATGGCGGGGATGCTTTTCCTGACGGGGGATACCATCAACATCATGTCCCTGATCGGCCTGATCATGCTGATGGGACTGGTCACCAAGAACGCGATCCTCCTCGTCGACTACACGAAGGTCCTCCGGTCCCGGGGGATGGACCGCGCCGAGGCGGTCATCGAGGCCGGGCGCACCAGGCTGCGTCCGATAATGATGACGACGCTCGCCATGATCTTCGGCATGCTGCCGCTGGCGCTGGCGCTGGGGGCGGGGGCCGAAATGCGGGCGCCGATGGCGCGCGCGGTCATCGGCGGATTGATCACTTCGACCTTCCTGACGCTCCTCGTCGTGCCGGTCGTATACACGTACCTCGACGATTTCGGCATGTGGTTACGCCGCCGATGGGCGGGCGAGCCGGAAGCCGCCGGAGCGCGTCCCCTCATCCTTTCCCTGTTTATCGCAGCGTTGATTTTTCTTCCGGCGGCGTCGCAGGGGGCGGACAACGCCGTGATGACGCTTACGCTGGAGGAAGCGAAGAGGATCGCCGCGGAAAGGAACCGGGACATACGGAAAGCGATGGAGTTCCGGCGGCAGGTCGAGGGCCGCTACGTCGAGGAACGCGCCGCCGCGCTTCCGCAGGTCACGATATCCTCGAACGCGACCAGATTCCGGGACGACAGCCAGGCGGTGTTCGGCGGCGGCTTTCTTCCCCTGCAACAGGAAACCCGCACGGCCGAGGCGTCCGTGGCCCAGCCTCTGTTCACGTGGGGGCAGATCGGCGCCGGGATCCGCGCGGCGAAGATCGGGTTCGCCACCGCCGATGATCAGCTCCGTTTCTTCCGCCAGGCGGCGGCCCGCGACATTTCGGCCGCCTTCTACGACATCCTGCTTGCACGCGAACTTCATGCCATCACCGTGCAGAATATGGAACAGAAGATCCGGCACCTCGACGAAGCGCGGAAAAGGAATGCCGCCGGCACGGCGACCGATTACGACGTCCTCGCTGCCGAAGTGGCGGCGCAGAACGCCCGGCCGGAGATCGTCCGCACGGAAAATCTCATCAGGACTTCCATGGAGAGGCTTCGCTTCCTTCTCGCGGTCGAAGGGCGGGATGTCGACGCGAGCGGCACCCTCCTGTCGGCCGTGGAGCCGTATCCCGGTTACGAGGAAACGCTCGGGATCGCCGTGAAAAAACGCCCCGAGCTTTCGGAGCTTCGGCACCGGATCGGCATTTCGAGGGAGCTTGTGACCGTGGCCGGCGCAGGCGACAAGCCGCGCCTGGATCTGAAAGGCGGTTTCGGCTGGAGGGAAATCGACGTGGGAAGCTCGGACGCCAACGGCAAGGCCTGGTCGGCGGGCCTGTTTTTCAACTACCCGATCTTCGACGGCTTCCGCACGCGCGGCAAGGTGGCGCAGGCGAAAAGCGAAGTGGCGTCGCTGCGGATCGAAGAGGCGAAACTGCTGGATTCGATCGCGCTGGAGACCCGGGACGCGGTGAACGCCGTGCGCGAGGCGGGCGAGATCGTTAATTCCCTTTCGGGCACCGTTAAGCAGGCGGAGCGCCTTCTTGCGATGGCGGAGAAGGGATTCGAATTCGGCGTCAAGACGAGGCTCGAAGTGGAGGATGCGGAATTGAACCTTACGCAGGCCAGGGGAAACCTGGCCCGCGCCCGCAGGGACTACCTGGTCGCCCGCGTCCGGCTCGAGCACGCGAAAGGAACGCTGGACGAGGAGGCAGCCCCCGGTCCGGAGGATAAGCTGTGGCGTCCGGCGGAAAACATCCCGGGCATGGTCCTCGAGGTCATCAGGCTCCAGCCCCGGCTGGGCAGGGAGGACGTCGCGAATAACTAACCGATAGATAAAGGTATTTTCGGGACGGAACCCGGATGCCCGCCCGGTCATCCATATTAATGAAAGTATGGATAAATACCGGGAGCGGCCATGAAGTTCGATTTGAACATCCGGATAACCGGCGGCGCGGGGCAGGGGATTCACACCATCGGGTCGATCGTTTCCCGGATGGCCGTCCTGTGGGGGTATCACTTCCACGCCACGCAGGACTACATGAGCCGTATCCGGGGGGGGCGTAATTCCTACACCGTCCGCATCGGGTCGGAACCGGTTCGCGCCGGGAGGGAAGCGGCCGAAATACTTGTCTGTCTCAATCCCGAGCACCTTTCTTATTACCTCCCGAAGATGGCCGCCGGGGGGCTGGCGCTTGCAGATGTTCCTTCCGCGCAACTCCCTGTAATTGCGGCGCCGCTCAAGGAAATGGCCGTTTCCGCGGGCAGCCCGATCCTTGCTAACATGGCGGGGGCGGGCATCGTGGCATCGGCATTGGGGGTCTCCCTCGATGTTGTCGATCCGCTGATCGCGGCGGACTTCAAGGGCGAATTTCTCGACAAGAACCGAAAGGCGCTTTCGCTCGGATGGGGATGGGGGCGGGAACGCGTCGGTGAATCCTTCCGCCTGCCCCGCGCGCCGTTTTCTCCCCGAACCGTCCTGTCCGGAAACGAGGCGCTCGCCTTGGGGGCGATCGCCGGAGGCTGCAAGTTCGCCGCGGGATACCCGATGACCCCGGGAACGGGGATACTGTCCGCGCTTGCGGATAACGGCCCCGCCGTGGGCCTCGTATTCGAACAGGCGGAGGACGAGATCGCGGCGCTCAACATGGCGATTGGCGCTTCCTACGCCGGCGCCCGCTCCATGGTGGCCACGGCAGGCGGAGGATTCGCATTGATGGTGGAAGCGCTGTCACTTGCCGGGGAGCTGGAGACCCCGGTGGTGATCGCCGTCGGGATGCGGCCCGGCCCTGCCACGGGGATGCCTACGCGGACGGAGCAGGGAGACATCGACTTCGTTCTATCGGCCGGGCACGGGGAATTCCCGCGCCTTGTCCTCTCTCCCGGATCGCCCGAAGAAGCGTTTCAACTTGCCCAACACGCGATGGACCTTGCAGAAGAATTCCAGGTTCCGGCGATCATCCTGACCGACCAGTACCTGGCCGATACTATAGCGGACATCGACCCCGCGGCGCTCGAGATCCGTCCCATGCGGCGGCACACCGTCAGCGGCGCGGATGTTCCCCGCACGCAGGATGGAAAGTATCTCCGGTATGCGGTCACCGCGGAAGGAGTATCGCCGATGGCGTTGCCTGGCGAACCGGGGATCACCGTCGTTGCGGGGAGCGACGAGCACACGGAAGACGGCCACCTGACGGAGGATCACGACGCGCGGATTCGAATGGTGGAGAAGCGGAAGCGGAAAGGGGAGGCGCTGGCGCTGCGGGCTCTTCCCCCGTTGGTGTCCGGGCCGCCGAACGGGGAAGTAGTCCTCGTCGGATTCGGCTCGACGAAGGAACCCGTCGAGGAAGCGCGCGGGATTCTTTCCCTCGAGGGTATTTCCGCCGCCGCGGTCCACCTGCGGCAGGTCTGGCCGTTCCCTGCGAAAGAGATGGCGGAAATCCTGCCGCGCTACGATGCGGCGTTCACCGTGGAAAACAACATCACCGGACAACTGGCCCGCCTGATCCGGCGTGAGGCGGGGGCGGAGATGCCGGGGACGATCGCCCGGTACGACGGCCTCCCCTTCACCCCGGAAAAGCTGGCGGCGGAAGCGAGGAAGAAGATATGGGAAGCGCGTTCGACACGGGCGTCGAAAACGCGTGGTGCACGGGATGCGGAAACTTCGGGATCCTGAACGCGGTCAAGAAGACGCTTGAGAGGCTCGGCAGGGAGAAGCACGAGATCGTGCTCGTATCCGGCATCGGGCAGGCAGGCAAACTGCCCCATTACGTGGACGTGAATGTCTTCGACGGCCTGCACGGCAGGGCGCTCCCCGCCGCCGCTGCGATCAGGATGGCGAACCCCGCGCTGACGGTCGTCGTGACAAGCGGCGACGGCGACATCTACGGCGAAGGGGGGAACCACTTCCTGCACAACATCCGGCGGAACATCGACCTTGCGCTCTTCGTCCACGACAACCAGGTCTACGGGCTGACCAAGGGACAGCCGTCGCCCACGAGCGACCCGGGATGGACGGGATCGCTGAACCGGACGGGCGTCATCTCCGGGCCTTTCCCTCCGCTGGCGGTCGCGCTCTCCCTCGGGTGCGGCTTCGTGGCGAGGGGATACGCCGCGGATATCGGGTTCACGTCGGACCTGATGCTGCAGGCGATCCGGTTCAAGGGTTTCGCTCTCGTGGATATCCTGCAGCCGTGCATCACCTTCAACAAGAAAAATACATACCAGTGGTACGGAAGGATGATCTACAAGATTCCGCCCGAACATGACACGTCGGACCGGGTGAAGGCGTTCGCGCTTTCGCTGGAGTGGGAGGAGCGCATCCCGATCGGCGTTTTGTACAGCAAGGAGCGCCCGACGTTCGAGGAGCTGCATCCCGCGATTCCCGGACCGCCGCTTTATGCGCGCGATACGCCGCCCGAGGCGATCCGCGAGATGCTCCGCAAGCGCACGCTCACGTAGTGCCCGATTCGAAAATACTACGGCATATTTTCGGCGCACACTGAGGCCGGGTCCCGGCCGGAGTTGGATGCTCTCCCCGCGGCTACGGCTCGTCGTCCGTCCATGGACTCCTCGCCTGCGACTCAGCTTGCTCTCGCCCTCCCTGGCTCCGCTGCGCTTCGTACGCCGCCGCGTGGAGACATCCGAACTCCGGCTGCCCGTCCCTCATGCGCGCAGGATCGCGTGCGTTGCGTTATCGTGTTCCGGCGGATGTTGCGTTACGCCGCAGGCGGTCCCCCTCGTGGAGTCGATGGCGGAACCATCTGTATCAGGCGTAATAAGCGAATTGATCGGCTGTCTCGGCAAACCGAGAAGGGTGGAAGACAACTGGGAGACTATCGCGCTGCACGTGCCAAGTCAGGCAGGGGAGCCGAGGCGCACGCGACGGGGGAGCTCCCGAAGGCGTCGCAACTTCCGACGGAACAGATCTTTTCATGGGTACCCCGCGCGGGATGCTTATCCCTTCGATAAAATTCGGTTCAGCGCTTTTTCTTTTTCTTCGGCGCGTGTTTGGGCGGCGCGGCGGGGGTTGCTGCGACCTCTTCCCTTTTGCGGCGGTCGGCTTCCCGGCCGAAGAAACAGATGCCGGCGACGGACACGAATACGACGGAGGCGTACGCGGCGGACGCCGGGAAGGAATCGGATACGGCGAGCCCTTCGTTCATGTACCGGACGACGCCGTACAGGGACAGGCCGATGAAGATCGTGGTGCAGAAATGGAACCCGAAGATCGCAAACGGCTTGGGGACCCGCATGCATCCCCCCTTCCGGTTTTAATGTAGAATCATCCTAACATGGAACTCCTGTCGATCCTGACGCTGTGCGTGGCCGCCGCCACGCTCATTGTGGTGCTGCTGCGCCGTCCTCCGCCGGTGAGCGAGCGGATCGATATCCTCGAAAGGAATTTTTCCGACGCCCTGCGCGGCAGCGCGGCCGAACTCGCCCGCGCCCAGGCCGACGCAGCGGCGCGCATCCGGCAGGAGGTGTCGGAAAACCTCTTGAAGGGTCTCGACGGCATCTCCCGGCGGATGGACGAGCGGCTTTCGGAGATACGCGGAGAAGTTGCGCGGGAGCTGTCGGAGACGGCCGACCGCAACCTGAAGGGCTTCGACCAGGTGGCGGGACACCTGAAGGAACTCTCCGCGGCCACCGGCCAGGTGGTCCTCCTGTCGCGCGACATCAACCAGCTAAATGTACTGCTCACCCAGCCCAGGGCGCGCGGGGTCTTCGGCGAACTGACCCTGACGCAGATGCTCGCGGACCTGTTCGGGGACCACGCGGAAATGTTCGAGCTCCAGTTCCTGATGGACGGGGGCGAGAAGGCGGACGCCGCGATATTCGTCCGGCCCGACAGAAGCCAGTTCGTCTGCGTCGATTCCAAGTTCCCGATGGCCAATGCGCAGCCGTTGCTGGAAGGCGAGCTGGACGAAAACCAGCGGAAGGAATTCGAGAAGGCGTTCGCGCGGGACGTCCTGGTCCAGGCAGAATCGATCCGGTCGAAGTACATCCGCCCGCCGAAGACGCTCGATTTCGCCTTCCTGTTCGTCCCCGCCGAATCCGTCTATTATCTCCTGCTGCGCAACCGCGCCCTGCACGAGCAGCTCCTGAAGATCCAGGTGATCCCGACCTCCCCGAACAGCTTCTACGCCTACCTGCAGGCGCTGGCGTTCGCGTTCCGCGGGTTCCGGATAGAGCAGAAGACGAGGGAGATCCAGGGCCTCCTCGAGCGCGTGGGGAAAGACTTCGAACGGTTTGCCGACAATTTCCGCATTTTCGGCAGGCACCTTGACAACGCGCAGGCCAAGTACATGGAATCGGTCAGGGACGTTGAACGGTTCCGCGCCCGGATAGGATCGCTGAAAAGCGGGGAAGGGGAGCTTCCGGAGGGGTGAGGGGTGTACCCCTCCGGATCGCTTAGCGCTCCAGCTGGGAGTGGAGCCTTCCGCGGAGCCTCAAAACCGCCTGTGCGTGCAACTGGCAGATCCTCGGCTCCCCGAGATTGAAGATTTCGCCTATCTCGCGCATCGTGAGGTCTTCGTAATAGTAGAGGGCGATAAGCTGTTTCTCCCTTTCCGGGAGGGTGTCGATCGACTTCGCCAGTACTTCCTTGAGGTCCCGCAACAGCTCTTCCTCTCGCGCCTCGTCCTTGGCGGCTTCCCACAGGAAGCGCTGTATGCCGGAGCCTTCGCCATCTTCCATGCCTTCGTCATGCGAAAGGACGGACAGGCCCGAGAGCATCGCCAGGCGTTTACGGAACTCATCCAGAGGGATTTCCAGTTCTTCTGCGACCTCCGCTTCTTCGGGAGGCCGGCCCAGCATGCCTTCCAGTCGCGCGTAGGCGTTGCGCATCTTCGTGGACGACTGCCGGATGGAGCGCGGGAACCAATCCATTTCCCGGAGATAGTCGAGCATGGTCCCGCGGATCCGGAATTCCGCATAGGTCTTGAACTTGATTCCGCGTGAAGGATCGAACCTGTCGACGGCGTCCAGCAATCCGACGACCCCAGAACTGACGAGATCATCCACGTCGATATTCGGAGGGACGCGCATCTTTATGCGCGCGGCGTGGTATTTGATCGTGGTCATGAATTCATCAACGAGCGCATTCCGATCCGGCGCCACGGGGGGAGGGGCATCGTATGTTTCGCAGGCCATCGCTGCTTCTCTGGGGGCCATGTTGCCTTCTCCCTTTCTCCTTGCGTCGTGGGATTGCTGGAGAAAGGATGCAGCAACAGGCATGCCAATGAATCGGGGGTGGGTAACTGATTAAAATATAAAGGAATATATTTTTTACGACTGGAAGGAGTGCCTAGCGAAGGGGTCAAATAATTGACATATAGTCAGGCATCTGACAATTCTTGACAGTCCTGCTTCCTCCGTTTGAGCATTTCGAGGAGAGTGGTCCGCTTGAGCCCCAGGAGGGCCGCAGCCTTGTTCTTGTTCCCCTTGGTGATCGTCAACGCGTTCTCGATCAGGCGGTGCTGGAACGTGCCCGTCGCCTCCCTTAGGTTTATACTCCCGCACCCGAGATCGAACCCGTCGAAAACTGAAGCCGGCTCGCGTCCCCGCGCCTGCATCGCCGGAGGAAGGTCCGCCGTTTCGAACCAACCGTCGTATTTCAGGACCACGAGCCGTTCCACGATGTTCTCGAGCTCCCGGACGTTCCCCGGCCAGGGATAGCGCATCAGCCGCTCCGTCGCATCGGGGCGGAACCCTTTCGCCTGGCGGCCCATCTTGCGGTTCCATTTTTCGAGAAAATGGCCGACGAGAACGGGTATGTCGTCGATGCGCTCGCGCAGGGGAGGGATGTGGATGGGGATCACGTTTAGCCGGAAGAAGAGGTCCTGCCGGAAGCGGCCCGCGATGATTTCGCGCTCGAGTTCGCGATTCGTCGCGGCGATGACGCGGACGTCCACGTTCACGGTCTTGGTCCCGCCCACGGGGATGAACGACTGCTCCTGAAGAACGCGCAATAGCTTGGCCTGGAGCGGAGGGCTCATCTCGCCGATCTCGTCGAGGAAAATCGTCCCGCGGTGGGCCATCTCGAACCTTCCGCTTCTCTCTACGTGGGCTCCCGTGTATGCGCCCTTCACGTGACCGAAAAGTTCGCTCTCCAGAAGTTCGGCAGGTATCGCGGAGCAATTGACCGCCACCAGCATCCGGTCCGCCCGCTTGCTGTTGTAGTGGATCGCGCGCGCGATCAGCTCCTTCCCCGTCCCGCTTTCCCCCAGGACGAGAACCGTGGAGTCCGAATCGGCCACTTTACGCACGAGATCGAGCACCTGCCGTATCTGCCCGCTGACGCCTATGATGTTGTCGAAGGAGTGGTGGTGTATGGCCTGCGTCTTGAGATGAATGTTTTCCTTCCGGATGCTCGTAAGCTCGAGCGCGCGGCCGACGAGGCTGGTCACATCCATGACCTTGAACGGCTTCGTGATGTAGTGGAAGGCGCCCATTTTCATCGCCTGCACCGCGTTCTCGACGGTCCCGAAGGCGGTCATCATAATGACCTCGCACTTCGGATGCACCTTTTTCGCGTGTGTGAGAACGCCGAGACCGTCCACCCCCGGCATCATGAAGTCGGTCAGCACAACGTCGATGTCGGATTGATTGAGGATCGAAATCGCCTCCTTGCCCGATTTGGCGAGATGGAGACGGATTTCCGTCGACGAAAACACCTCCTTAAGGAGGGAAAGCGTCAATTCTTCGTCGTCAGCTATCAGTAGCGATTTCGGCATCTGGATAATAATACATCGCTTTTCATAAAGTTTTACAGTGAATCGGTCGATAGGCATTTGCAGAGGGAGAATTCAGATCCGGAGACCGGCACCGCTTGAAACCGTCTGGAAGGAAAGGCAACGAACCCGGGAAGGGCAGCGATTCCCGGAAAATTCAGGAAATTCGAACCGCCGTGTCCAACGGCAAGTATCGTGTGGAATCGGACAAGGTGGCCGAGAAGATCGTAAGGGACGCCGTGCGTGAGATCCGCGGCCGCCTCAAGTAATCGTTTCACCCCCCGATTACCCGAATTGCGATAAAATTACCGTAGAAACACATGGAGCGGACGACCTTGCGCTACGGTATCGTCGCGTCGATTTGCGTCCTGCTGCTACTCCTGGGCGTTTCGGAAGCCGCGCCGGGGGAAGATTTCAAGGTACGCGTGGACGGCAAGGTCCTTCGCACGGCCTCCGGGAAACTGGTGCTTTCCCTTTCCTCTTTCGAGTTGTCCGGAATGCGCGAAGTGATGCTCGAAAACCGGAAAACGGGCGAAAAGAAAACCGTCACTCTTTCCTCGATCTACCCCGACATCTGCTATACCGAACACCTTTCCGAAGATATCTTGCGCGCCGCCGGATCCGGCGACTGGTTTCCGTACGTGATATGGGCCACACATGACGATCCGGAAGCCCTAAGGGCACGGTTGACCGACATCTACGCGTATCAGAACCGGCTGCGGCTGGAACTCGGCAATGCAGTACTGGAGGAAGGGGGTGGGAGCGGCAAGGTCAGTTCACGGCTCACCTTGAATAAAATAGAGAAGTTCCACAGGATAGCGGCCGCGATCGCCGAGGAAGCGCTGAAGCTCGCACGCGAAAGGGACGAACTGGGTGCGTTTCTCGCTCCTCTCAGCTTAAGGATCGGGTACAACACGTTCGCGGCGAACCCATCCGGGTCGCCGCTTGGGTCCCTGCACGACGTGCGGGATATCATCTATTGGGAAGTCCACCGGGTGCTGACCCTGCAATACGGCGTCGATGAAAGCATGGTCGACTTTGTGTTCGACGCCCCTTCCACCATAAGGGAGTTCATACCTATCGACCCTTCGAAACTGGAGAATATGTCCGAATTCCATCCCGGCGTGACGGTGGAGGGCGCTGCGATCTACTGCGCCCTTTACCTGCAGCGGCAGGATTTCGAAAGCGAGCTGAAGGAACTGGTCCGGGTCAAGGAATTCCGCGATCCGTTCATCAAGGACCGGAGCGCCGTCGACCGGTTCGTCAACGAGGGAAAGGTCGTCGGGGTCCACGGCAACCGGGTTGCCGTCACCTTCGCGCCGCCCTTCGCGAAAACGGGAGAAGTCCTTCTGATCGCGCTCGATCCGGAGGGTAAGGAGGTGATTCCGGCGGTCCTTCAAGCCTCCGTTCCCGATGGCGGCTACAGCCTCACCGGGGAACTGCCGGCCGAGTCGATCGCGCGGGTGCGGCCCGGCATGCCGGTCCGCCGGAAATGACGGGGGCCGCCTTGCGCCGTGAAGAGTTCCAGATGGTGATGAGGGAGGCGTTGGACGATCTTCCCGAGATGTTCAGGAAGGCGCTGGACAACGTGGCGGTCGTCGTCGAGGATTGGCCGCCCGAATGGCTGCTGGACGAGCTCGGCATCCCCGATGACGACACCCTGTACGGGTTCTATCACGGCGTCCCTCTGCCGGAGCGCTCGGTGTCCTCTTACGGGAACCTCCCGGACAAGATCTCCGTCTACCGGGGGCCCCTCGAAGAGGATTTCCCCGACAGGACGGAGCTCCGTCTTCAGATCCGGCTGACGCTCCTGCACGAAATCGGGCACTATTTCGGGATGGATGAGGCGGAGCTCGACCGGCTCGGCTACCGGTAGTGCGATAATTTTCACCTGCACCCCCGGTTTCGGGGATACAGTATACGATAAGCAAACTGCCGTTCCGGATGAAAGGGGGTAGGGCGATGATTGCTCTGCGCCGGGTTTTTATCGATGGAGCCGAATGCCCCGAGCTGGTGCTGCTGCACTACGCCGCCGTGGCGGAAGAATTCCCGGACCGGGTGCTTGCCCGCTCCACGCTGGTTCTGCCGCCGTCCGCGGAGCCGGGCAAACGGGAGAGTTGGATCTTTCTCCCGTCTCCTGCGCCGGGGGGCCGGATCCTCGTCCGCTACTTCTTCTCCACCGTGAGCAAGGGGGCGGAGTGGTTCTCGCAGGTTTACGAGACTGCCGTTCCGGGAGATGACATCCTGCCCGACATGATCGCGCTGGAGGAGAAATCTCCGGGAAACCTGCTTCCCGCGGCCGGCACGGGCATGTTCAGGCTTCGACTTCCGCTTCGGGAGGAATCGCCGAGGACGGGACTTGTTCGCTTCGGGTTCGGCGCCATGCGCAAAAAACCGGCGCCGGATCTTTGCCGCGCCGGGTATCTCATGTCGGGGAGTGTGCCCGTAGTGGAAGTCCCCTCCGCGCTCTCCGTGCTGAAGAACCGGCCGATGCCGTACTTCCTGTATCACTACCATACGACCGGCGACGGGGGCTCGCTCGCCGCCGACAAGATCAACTGCGCGCGGATAACATTGCGCGACGAAACGGGAGAAGTGCTTTGCTCCCGCCTGCTGTGGGGCGATGCCGCCTGGACGGCGCATAACTTGACGGTGATGGAGCTCAAGAATTTCGCGTCCGCGGGCGGTAAGGCGTCGGACAACTATTTCGCCGCCGACAGGGAGGAATTCCTGCGCCTCCGGTCATACACGATCGCCGGGTTCCCGCTTCCCAGGACGTTCGAGGGGTACGTTTACGGCCCCGAGGGGAGCGTCGTCGAATACTGTTTCCAGGTGCTGGTGCGAAAGGCCGACGGCTCCGTGGCCGCCGTATGGCGGAACCGCGACGGCGGGAACTGGACAGTGACGTTATAAGCCGGCGGCTTAAGCGATCTTCTCGAGAGCCCGGAGCAGGGCGTCGATCTCGGCGTCCGTGCCGACGGTGATGCGCAGGCAGCCGGACAGCCTCGGAGTGTCGAAGTACCGCACGAGGATCTTCCTTTTTTTAAGTTCCTCGTAAACCGGCCGCGCCGATTTCCCGCCTGCGCGCCTTGCGAGAACGAAGTTCGCCTGCGACGGATACGGCTCGAATCCGGTCCGCGGGAGCCCGTCGGAAAGTCGCTTGCGGGTTTTTTGGATCCTTCCCGCGTTCCGCTCCATCCAGCGGAGGTCCCTGAGCGCGGCCTCACCGGCCGCTATGCTCAGCCGATTCATATTGTATGAATCCTTCACCTTGTTCAGTCCCCCGATTATGCCGGTGTGCCCGAATCCGAGTCCTATCCGCATACCCGCAAGGGAGAACGACTTGGACATCGTTCGCAGGACGATCACGTTCGTCCGTTCCCTGGCCAGCGACAGGGCGTTTTCCTCCGCGAAGTCGGCGTACGCCTCGTCCACGACAAGGAGTCCTTTCACGCTGTCGGCGAGGCGCGAGAGGACCTCGCAGGGGACCGCGGTTCCCGACGGGGAATTGGGACTGGCCACGATAGTGACCTTCTCCCTGTTCCGAAAGAGGCGCTCCGGAAGCGAATAGTCTTCCGGGTAAGGGATTCCCAGGATCCTCCCCCCCTGGATCCGCACCAGGGTGTCGTAGAGCGAATATGTGGGAACGGGACAGCAGACCGCGTCCCCCTCCCCGATGAAAGCCCGGGCGATCATCGCCAGGAGATCGTCCGACCCGTTCCCCGCGATCACCTGGGACGGATCGAATCCGTAGTTAAGCGCCGCCTGCCGCCTGAGGCGCATCGAGTCCGGGTCGGGATAGAGGCGCAACGAATCGTTCGGCTCCGCCCGGATCGCGCGTCGCACCTGCTGCGACGGGGGGTAGGGGTTCTCGTTCGTGTTGAGCTTTATGTAGCCCCCCTCCTGCGGCTGCTCGCCGGGCTCGTACCCCTTCATGCGGGCGATATTGCCGCGGAACGGCAGCCTCACGGCTTTCCTCCCTTCTTTCCGAAGAACCTTTCCCCCAGCTTTCGCCAGGCCGGAATAGAGCGTTCAACCGTATCCGTAGGGGTGCAGTACGCGATGCGGAAGTGACCCTTCCGGCCGAATCCGCTTCCTGGAACGACCAGCACTAATTCCTCGCGCGCCGCCGCGACTAATTCCATCTCGTCTCCGGAAGGAGACCTGGGAAAAAGATAGAACGCACCGCCGGGGTCGACCAGCGAAAAACCCGCCTCCCGGAGGGCTGAGACGAGCATGTTCCGGTTCCGAAGGTACACGGAGATGTCCGCGTTCACGTCCTGGAAATCCGCGACCGCGCGCTGCATGAGGGACGGCGCATTGACGAATCCGAGAACGCGGTTGCAGAACACGCAGGCGTCGGCCAGCTCCGCCGCGTCGGCGGCGCGGGGACTGACGGCGAGGTAGCCGATCCGCTCCCCGGGGAGGTTCATGTCCTTGGAATGCGAATAGGCGACGAGGGTGTTCCGGATCGTCGATGCGGGAGGCGAAAACTCCGCGCCGGGAAACACGATCTTCCGGTACGGTTCGTCGGAGATGACGTAGATCGGCCCGCGTGTCAGCGCTTCTCCTTCCGCGAGAACATGTGAAAGGGCCAGCAGCGCCTCCTTCGGGTAGACCGCGCCAGTCGGATTATTGGGCGTGTTGACGATCAACGCTTTCGTGCGGGGAGTGATCGCCCGGCGGATCGCCTCCACGTCGAGCTGGAATTCTTCCGTGGATTCCGCCACGACGGGAACGCCGCCCGCGTTCCTGACATAGAAGAAATACTCGACGAAATACGGCGCGATCACCACGACCTCGTCCCCTGGGGACAGGATCGCGCGGAGCGCCACGTTGATGGCCCCGGCGGCGCCGACCGTCATCACGACAAGGCCCGGCGTGAAGGGGAGACCCGTTCCCTTCCGCATCCCTTCCGCCACCTTGCCGCGGACGTCCGCAAACCCGGCGTTCGGCATGTACTTGTGGAGATCGGGAGGCGGATACGCGGCCAGTCTCGCGATTTCCCTGGCCACCTGGGCGGGAGGGTCGCCGTAAGGGTTGCCGAGCGTGAAATCGAAGACGTTTTCCGGCCCCTTTTTCGCCTTCAGAACGGCGCCTTCCTCGAACATCTTCCGGATAAAGGAACCCCGCAGAATCGCCTCGCGTATTTCCGGGGATGCCGGCATGGTTTCTCCTTTGTCGATCGATGGTTTTCACGATACGTCATGGGTAAGCCGAATATCAAGGCGAAATGGGCGTATATTCCATTGAAACCTCGATGCGCATGGCCTAAATTTAGGAAGATTACCGGTAGTCCTGCCGATAAGGTATGCGGCGGGGGAAAGTGGAGGGTTACCTTGAAAAACACATGCCGTAATGTTTCTTTTCTCGCCGTCCTTCTCCTCTGGATCGGCTCGTACGGATGCGCCTCGGGGAATGTGATTTCCCTCCCCGACGGACCGTCGCGCCCGGCGGCAAAAGAGGTTCCGAAGGCAGAAGGAAGTCCTGCCGTGGCAGTGGTCGATTTTACATGGAAAGCGCACCCCGATTCCGAAATCGGCCGCGATTACGACAACGTCCGCGCGATCGTGTGGAAGGGGGACCCCGGAAAGGCGTTGGCCGACCTTGTGGCGGGAGTCCTCGCGGAAAAAGGAGTGTCCACCGTCCGTGCGGCCGGGGATGGGGAAATCCCGGCCGGCGTTCCCGTGAAGATACGGGGCCGCGTTGAGGAATTCCGCGTCAACGCGCGGCGGATCGCTCTCGGCACCGCCGTGGAGATCGAGGCGAACACCGCGTTGAGAATCGAGGGATCGGGCCCGGGCGCGCCTGCCGGGTGGAGCACGACCGTGAGTTCTTCGTATCGCTATCCCGAGCCGTTGTTCATCATGACAGGCGATATCCTGCACGCCGTCAACCGGGCGTCCAACGACGTCGCCGAGGAAGCGGTCCGCCAACTGATGAAGTCCGGGCTTGTCGCCGTACACGAGTCGCCTGCGGCGATAACGAACGGAGCGGCCCCCGCGGAGGAAACGCCGGGTCCCGGCCCGGCGAATGAAAAGATCGAGGTCGAAGAGGTTAAATGATATCCGCGGGCAGCGCCGCCGCCATACCGGTCGTTGTCGCCCTTCTCGTGTTTTTTACGGGGTGCGGGAGCGGCGGTCCGCCGAAAGTCGAAGTCCTTTCCGGGTCCGCGCCCGGCAAGAAACTGATCCGCGTGGCGGCTTCGGACGAAGCGTACGTCAATTTCATGAAGGTGGCCGAGGCCTATTCCCGGAAAAACGAGGTCCGGTTCGACGTTTCCATGACCCAGGGGAAGAACATCCCGGGGCTGATCGGGAAGAAGACCGTTGATATCGGCGTCGCCGCCCGCCGCTTCACCCCGGAGGCGCTGGGTCCGAACTTGAGTTACATCCCCTATGCGTACGACGGAGCGGTCTTCGTTGCCGCTCCGGATGCCAAGGTGCGGTCGCTTACCCTCTCGCAGGTGCGTCAGATCCTGAAGGGGAAGATAACGAATTGGAAAGAGGTCGGCGGGGCGAACCGCGAGATCCGAATCATCGATCGTCCCCGATACTCTGCGGTTCGCATGTCCGTCGACGACGCCCTGTTCGGTGGCGAGTTCCAGGATTCAAAATCGACCGTCGTCATGGAGACCAGCGAGAACGCCTATCACGCCATGAGGACGTTTTCCGCGTACATCGCTTTCGCCCCCATTTCCCGGATCACCGTAGAGCATTTCCCTTCCGTTCCGTTGACCGTCGACGGGATGCCGCCGCTGATCAACAACGTCCCCGTCTCGAAGTACCCCGCGAAGATCGAATACAGCCTTATCCTTCCGAAGGATGCCCCTCCGGAGGTGACCGAATTCGCCGCGTACATGCAATCGGTCGAGGCCGTCCACCTGCTTGCTTCCTTCGCGCTCGTCCCGGCCGCAGGGAAGCTCTCCCTTTCCTCCTGCCATTGCCGGGCGACGGAGGGGACGTTCAGCCCGTCCCGCGGTTCCTCGCTATCCGGCACGTTTACCATCGCGGTCGTCCCCGAGCTCGGGGCGATCCAGCAGGAGAACCGTTACGCGGGGATCTCCCGGATCGTCGCGGAGGAATTGGGGGTAAGGACGCAACTGAAACACCTGGAGACGTACGAACGCGTGATCCGCGAGTTCGAGGACGGAAGGATCGACGCCGCCATCGTCGGAAGCCTCATCTACGGCCGGTTGCGTGAGCGGATGGGGGTGATACCTCAGGCGCGTCCCGAATCGGGCAAGGTGTCCCGCTACCAGGGCGTCGTAATCGTCCGCGCGAACGGCGGGATACAGAACTTCCATGGCCTCCGGGGCAAATCCTTCGCGTATGTCCCCGACACTTCGGCGGGAGAGCTTTTCTGCCGCTGGTTACTGAACCGGAGAGGAGCGCCGGGGGAACGGGATTATTTTTCCCGGGTCGTGAAAGTATCAACCCATTCCGACGCGATCCAGATGGTGGTGGAGGGCAAGGTGGACGGCGCGGCCGTGAAGGACCTGGTCCTGAGACGGCTGATCGAGGAGCGCGGGAAGAGCGCGTTTCCGGGACTGAAGGAGCGCATACGTGTGATCGAGTCCTCACCCTTCTTCCCCGAGAATGCCTTCGTGGTCAGCGCGTCGATCGATCCGAAGCAGAGAACGAAGCTGCGCGACATCCTGCTTTCCCTGGACGCGAAGCAGGAGGGGAAGACCGCGTTGCGGGTGCTCGGCGCGGACCGCTTCATTCCAACCTCGCACGCCGACTACGGGACACTGTATGAGATGGCGAAGGAGGCAGGCTACTCCTTCGGGAAAAAATGAAACGTTTCATAGAACGATTCCGCCACAGCATCGCGTTCCGGATCACGGGAGTGTTCCTCGCGCTGCTACTCGTGTCGACCGTCGGTGTTGTCCTCACCGTGCGGTACTACGTGCAGCACGACCTTGAGGAATCGACGCGCGACAGCCTGGTCGGCGCCATGGGTCGGCTCGAGTCCGAGCTTTACCAGCTCCGCAACGAGCTTTCGCTGTTCGCCGAGCTCTCCGCCCGTTCCACCATCCTGCAAGGGCAGGCGCAGGAAATGGAAGGCGCTTCCGTACAGGTCAACCTCGTGGAACGGTCCCGGGACCGGGGAATCGAGATCGACTCGTATGTTTGGGGAGGAAAAAACGTCCCTTCGACCGGCATCCTGGACAGGGCGTTTTCGGGAATTTCAACCGTAGACTACGCGTTCTACGGTGACGGTCCCGGCCGCATGCATATCATTGCCGCCGCCCCCTCCGGCTTCTTCGGCGAGGACCGGCGGGTATCGAGCGCATCTATTTCGCTGGGAAGGGAATTCCTTCGCCAGAAAAGGGCGAGCGTCGGCGGGGAAGTTTCGCTTGTCTCCAAAGGGGAGATCGTCGCCTCCTCCTCCGCCTGCCTCGAATGCCTCGAGTGCCTGATAAAGATCCTCGACGACCCCGCGCAGTGGTCCGCCCTGGAGTCCGGGAAATCGATCTATATGACCTTCGATTGCAAGCCATCCCCCCAGGCCGCGGTGGCGACGCCGATCCGGACCTTCGACGGGAAAACGGCCGCCATCGTCATTTTCCGTTCCCGCGAGGGCGAGCGACGCGCCCTTTACCACGCTACGCTCGGCATCACCGGCGGCACGCTGGCGTTCTCGCTCGCCATGGGGACGGCGTTTTTCCTCCTGACTTCGCGCGCCCTTCGTCCCCTGACCGAACTGACCCGGATCGCCGGAGGAATCATGGAAGGCCGTTACGGGGAAACGGTCCCGGTGCAGGGGAAGGGGGAGGTGGCCGACCTTGCGCAGGCCTTCAACCGCATGAGCGTATCGCTCAAGGACGCGATGGGCGAGATCTCGGAATGGAACCGGATGCTGGAGAACCGCGTGGAGGAGAAGACCGAGGAACTGGAGAAAATACACCGGCGGATGGTGGAAGTCGAGAAACTGGCCGCGATGGGCCAGCTTGCCGCGGGCGTCGCTCATGAGCTGAACAACCCCTTGAGCGGCATCATGGGATATTCCGAGATCGCCCTGGAGTTGTACAGGAACCGGCCGCCCGAACAGGTCACGCCGCAGGAAATCGCCAAGATGATCTCCTATTTTTCCCAGATCGACGCGCTGTCCCAGCGGTGCAGGACCATAATCCTCGACATGCTCAAGTTCGCGCGGCAGCACACGGAGGAGTTCCGGGACATCAACCTCAGCGAGGTGGTCCGGGAGACGCTGCTCTTCCTCGACAAGCAGCTTTCCCATGCCAACGTGAAGGTGAACACCGAACTTGCGGGTGACCTGCCCTTCATTCGGGGTAACGGCATGCAGCTGCAGCAGGTCTTCACCAACCTGATCCTGAACGCCGTGCAGGCGATGCCCGGCGGCGGGACGCTGGATGTCCGCACGCGCAGGAACGGCGATGCCGTGGAGGCGGAGTTCGTCGATCACGGGATGGGGATCGATCCGAAACTCGTTCACCGCATCTTCGAGCCGTTTTTCACGACGAAGCCCGTAGGGAAAGGGACGGGCCTGGGGCTTTCCGTCAGCTACGGCATCGTCAAGCATCACGGCGGGGAGATCCGGGTCTCCAGCGATCCGGGCAAGGGATCGACGTTTCTCGTCGTTATCCCCTTGCATCCGCAGGGCTGAGCCGGCCGGGCGGCTGGATTTGCTGCGTTTCATCGAGCGGATCGAGGACGTGTCCCGGCAGGAGTGGGAATCAGTCATCGCACGCACGTACCGTCCATCCCCGTTTTTCTCTCCCCGGTTTCTCGTTCCGTGGGCGGGCGCTTTCGCAGCCGGCCTCCAATTGCGCATCCTGCGGTGGGAAAGGGACGGCAAGGCCGAAGGGTTCCTCTTTCTCTGCCGGAGTCCGGACGGCGAGGGATGGGAGCTGCTCGGAGGGGAAGACGTGTCCGATTCGCTGGATGCGGTGGTGGCGGCGGGGGAGGAAGAGAGGTTCTGGCGGGAATTCCTCGCGAGCGCGCGCGAAGCGATCCCCGGCGGGTTTCTGAGCATGCCTA
The DNA here is from genome assembly GCA_016218975.1 of Deltaproteobacteria bacterium. NCBI lineage: Bacteria > Pseudomonadati > Myxococcota > Myxococcia > Deltaproteobacteria bacterium. Next base: position 205,443 of record JACRCO010000053.1, on the reverse strand, counting down.
ACCTGGTGGAGGGATCCCGTTCCCTTTCCATCCTGCCTGCGATCTGCAAGGAAACGGGGAACGGGTTCCGCCTCGTGGAAACCGACAGGTCCCCTTTCATCCCCCTTCCGAACAGCTTCGAGACGTATGTCGCGGGACTCGGGAAGAAGGAGCGCCACGAGCTGAGGCGCAAGCTTCGCCGTGCTTACGAAAGCGATCCTTCCCTTGCGTTCCGGGTGAGCGGCTCCAGGGAAGAGCTTGCGCGGGATTTCCCCTCCTTCGTGGCCCTGCATCGCATGAGCCATCCGGAAAAGCGCAGGTTCATGGACTCGCGGATGGAACGTTTTTTCAGGGATGTGGCGGAGGAGTTCTTCTCCGCGGGAAAACTGCGACTGGCGTTCCTGCGCGGCGCGAAAGGGGACGTCGCCGCGGCGTTCCAGATCGAATCAGACGGGACCCTCTTTCTCTACAATTCGGGATTCGACCCCTCCGCGGCGGGCGCAAGCCCCGGGCTGGTCCTCCTCGCCCGGTGCATCGAGGACGCGATAAGCAGGGGGCTTGGGGAATACGACTTCCTCCGGGGGAGGGAAAGGTACAAGTACGATCTCGGCGCGCGGGACCGTATCGTGTACCGGGCCGTCCTGGACACGCCGTGAACCACCTTCTCGTTTCCTACCATACATGCCCCATGGAGGAGCCGGGCGTCGGTCTCGCGGGGGGGATGAACGTTTTCCTGCGGGGGCTGCTCGCGGGGCTTGCCGCGCACGGGATCTTCACGGACGTGCTGACGAGAGGGAAAAGGAGGACATGCGGGACCGCGACTCCCTTTCCGGGCGTCCGCATCTTCCATCTCCCGTGCGGGTGGACCGAACCTCCCACGCGCGAGTCGGCATATCGCTCCCTCCCGCGGTTCGTGCGGGAGGCCAGGGACCTGTTATCCGGTTGTCCCGCATCGTATGACGCGGTATCTGCGCATTACTGGATGTCCGGCGTCGCGGCGCGGGAGATCTTCCGCAGGCCGGCGCCGTTCGGCGTCTCCAGTCTCGGCATGAACCGTCTCCTGTTGATGTACCACACGCTGGAGGCGCGAAAGACCGCCTCGGCGGGACCGGCTCCGCGGAGATTTTCCATCGCGAGGAAGCGGGAGGAAGAAAAGCTCTCCCGCGAAGCGGGCCGTGTGGTCTTCCTTTCGCGGCACGACTTCGAGCGGACGCGGAAGATCCTCCCTGCCGTAGCGGGCAAGGGCTCGATCGTCCCACCGGGCGTGGAGGATTCATTCCGCTGTCCGCCGTCGAGGCGCGAGGCCCGGCGAACGCTCGGAGTCCCGGGAAACGCCATCCTGTTCCTTCTCGCCGCCAGGCCGGATCCGGGCAAAAACGTCGAAGCCGCCGTCCGGGCGTTTCGTGCTTTGCGGAAGGATGAGGCGAATCGCCTCCTGCTTCTCGTCGCCGGACAGGAAGCTTCCGGGCGGGAAATATCGGAAGGGATCGCCTTCGCGGGGGCTGTCCCCCATGCGGGGATGCCGTCGCTGTACGCCGCTGCCGACGCGGTCCTGTGCCCGTCGGAATACGAGTCCTTCGGGCTCGTCCCGCTGGAGGCCATGGCCGCGGGGGCGCCGCCGGTCGTGCCCCTTGGAGGGTATTGGGGAAAAAGGATCCGTTCGCGCGGAGGCGGGCTGGCTTATGCTCCGGGGCGGGGCGACGGGCTGACGGGAGCGATTCGCCTTCTAAGCCGGGACGGCGCCTTGAGAAAACGCCTCGCCGAAGAAGGCAGGAAGGCCGCGGCGGAATTTACGTGGGAGAGGTGCACCGCGTCGTGGGTGCGGCTCCTTTCGAAATGCGCCAGGCCCGGTAATCGGCGATGAACTCCTCCAGCTCGCGCCTCGCCTCGTCGTCGGGGAGCTGGACCGGCGGGTGCTTCATGAAGTAGGCGGAAGGGGCGAGCAGCGGCCCCGCGAGCCCCATGTCCCTGCCGAGGCGGCAGAGGCGGATCGCCTCGATGCCAACCCCGGCGCTGTTCGGAGAGTCGGTCACCGAAAGCCGCAGCTCCACCTCTATCGGCAGCCCGCCGAACCCTTCCCCCTCGATCCTCAGAAAGCAGAGCTTGTTGTCCTTCTGCCAGGGTACATAGTCAGACGGCCCGATGTGTATGTCCTCGTCCGGGATTGAATGGGTGAGCACCGAGGTGACGGCCTCCGTCTTGGAAATCTTCTTCGACTGGAGCCGCTGCCGGGAGAGCATGTTCAGGAAATCGGTGTTCCCTCCGGTGTTCAACTGGTACGTCCTGCGGATGCGTATGCCGCGTTCCGAGAAAAGGCGCGCAAGCGCACGGTGCACGATCGTCGCGCCGAGCTGCGACTTGATGTCGTCCCCGACGATCGGTATACCCCGCAGGCGGAATCGTTCCGCCCATGCCGGGTCCGAGGCAAGGAACACGGGGATGCAGTTCACGAGAGAAACGCCCGCGGCCAGGCATGCCTCCGCGTAATACCGGGACGCCGCTTCCGATCCGACAGGCAGGTAGTTGACCAGTATCTCCGCTCCCGACTCGCGCAGAACGGCCTCGACGTCGCAGGGATGCTCGTCGGACGGAAGGAATGTCTGGTCTTCCGGGTAATCCTTCATGTGCGGCGCCACGCCGTCGAGAACGGGTCCCATGAGGACGACAGGACCTCCCGCCGGCATGTCGGCCACGAACCGTTTCGTGCAATTAGGCGGCGCGAAAATGGCTTCCCCGACGGGACGGCCCACCTTGCGCCGGTCGATGTCGAACGCCGCCACGATACGGATGTCTCCGGGAAGATATCCTCCCAGGTCCCGGTTAGTCAGGCCTGGTATGAAATCCTCCGCGGCGTGCGCGGGTGCGTTCCGATAGAATTCGATCCCCTGAAGCAGCGCGCTGGCGCAATTTCCCACGCCCGCCACGGCAACCCGTATCTCAGGCATTATGCGTTTCCCCTGCCGGCCCGGTTTTCCGATCAGTGACGTATGATTCTCCCGCTCCGTGCGGGGTTTCGCATTCCGGCAGCGGCTCCCCGCATTTCCAGCAACGGGGCGGAATTTCCGCGACGGCCAGCCGCTCCGCGGAGACGAAATTCTGCGACGAGCATGCGGCGCAATGGAGGATCATCGGCGACATTTTACCTTTTCCGGCGGCGGTTTGACAAAGAAGATTCCCCGAAGATAAGATGGCCGGATGCAGATAGAGAAGGGCATCGACAAGATCGTCAAGACGATACGGATGATGATCCTCGATCAGCCCGGCTTCCTCGGAAAGGTCGCCTCCGCGATAGGCGCGGCGGGGGGCAACATAGGGGACATCCGGCTGGTCGGCTACGGCCTCGAGTACAACACCCGCGACGTAACCGTCTTCGTGAACGACGACGCCCACCTCCAGACCGTGCTCGAGGAAGTTGGCAAGGTCGAGGGCGTCATAATATCCGACATCATCGATCCCGTCCTGGAACTGCACCGTGGCGGCAAGATCTCCACCAAGGCCCGCATGCCCATCGACAGCATCTCGGTGATGCGCAAGATCTACACTCCGGGCGTTGCCAAGGTCTGCAAGCTGATCCAGGCCAAACCGGAACTTGCCTACGACTACACGGCCATCTGCAACACGGTGGCGATCGTCACCAACGGTACGGCCATCCTGGGGCTTGGCGACATCGGTGCCGTCCCCGGCATGCCGGTGATGGAGGGGAAGGCGGCGCTGTTCGACGCCCTGGTCGGTATCAACGGGGTCCCGATCCTCATTCAATCGAAGGACAGTGATGAAATCGTGCGGACGGTCGCCGCGATCGCTCCCACTTTCGGGGCCATAAAACTCGAGGACATCAAGGCGCCGGAGTGCTTCGAAATCGAGGACCGGCTGGACGCGATGCTCGATATCCCCGTGATGCACGACGACCAGCACGGGACGGCGACGGTCGTTCTCGCCGCGCTCCTCAACGCCAGCAAGTACGTCGGCATGCAGGTGAAGAACGACACCGTGGGGATGGTGGGGCTGGGCGCCGCCGGCATGGGGATTTCGAAGCTGCTGATGGCCTATGGCGTCCGAAAGATGCTTGGCGCCGACATCAACCCGACCGCGAAGGAAATATTCGGGAAGCAGGGCGGGAAACCGGTGTCTCTTTCCGAAATCATGGAACAGTCCGATATCGTGATCTGCACGACCGGCGTCCCCGGCCTGATCAAGAAGGAAACGATCCGCAAGGGGCAGGTGATCCTGGCGCTTTCCAATCCCAATCCCGAAATTTCCCCGGATGAGGCGCGCGCCGCAGGGGCGTCGTTCGCCGCGGACGGCCGGGGAGCCAATAACGCGCTCGCTTTCCCCGGTCTCTTCCGTGGCGCGCTGAACGCCCGGGCCCGGAAGATCAACAACCGGATGAAGATCGCGGCCGCCAAGGCGATAAGCGCCTGTGCGGAAGCGGGCGAACTTGTCCCGTCGATTCTCGACCTCCAGATGCACAGGAAAGTGGCCGATGCCGTGGAGCGGGCGGCGTTCGAGTCGGGCGTCGCGCGCACCCGCGGGGAAGAGCTCGAGGAAACTTAACCCGCGGGTTAGCTATCCCTTCCTTCGCACGTAAACAACCACCGCGAGCAGGATGAGCACGGCGGCCAACGCTATCAGCGCCACGAGCGGCGCGGAGATCCCGGCTTTCGCAGGCACGATGACGCGCGCCACGGGAATGTCGATCATGCGAAGTCTCGGCGTGATGTCAAGCACCGGTTCTTCGTAGAGGAGCACTACGTCCGCCGTGGCGGGCTTCGATCCCTCCAGCGGGAAGACCTGGGAGATCTCGCGTGTCTCTTTCGGCCCAAGGCGGTTGTCCTTCAGCACTTCCCGCGCGGCGGTGAATATCAGTTCGGGTTTTTCTATCGGGTTCCCTCTGCCGTCGCCGACGACCTTTTCGAAAACCTCTTCCATCCGTCCCAGGACTTTCCCCGATGCGTCGTACAGCGTGGAGACGAGGCGGAGCCTGGAAGTCGGTATGCCGGACGGCGTCTTGTGCCCGACCGTCTCGTTTTTCAGGGAGACGGCAAGCCTTGCCTTCTTCCCAGATACCTTGAGGGAGGCCCGCATGCCGATCGCGCGCGCGAGGCTCTCCCGGGTGCTTCCTGCCGTCATCCCGTGGTCGAGAGGACTCCTTCTGTCCCTGGCGGCGATGAATTTCGCGTCGAAGATCTGCGGGAGGTGGCAAAACTGGCAGTGGATCTTCGTTCCGCGGTAGAAACTTTCGGCCCACTCGCTGTAAGTTCCGAGTATCGTCACGCCGAACTCGTTCTTGTACTCGTGGCAGCCGGCGCAGAACTCGGAGGTGACGTGCAGCCCGGAGAACTTCGTCGTGTGAACCGTCTTCCCGGGCTCTCCGCCGCGGGGTCCGTGCATGACCCCGGGGGTCGTCTCGAACTGCGGGAAAGGACCTTCGATGTTCACGGACTCGACGGTGTGGCAGAAATCGCAGGTGACCCCCTCCTGCGCGAAGACGGCGGCGAGGGGCGCGTTCGCGGGGAGAATGAACCTGCCCGGGTTGTGGCATCGCTCGCAGATGGGAAATTTTCCGGAACCGCTCCTGCGGATCCGGTCGTAGGCGAGCTGAAACGCGGGGTCCGTGAAGGAGGAGGCGTGACGGGAGGCCTTCCACGTCTTGTAAATCTCGGGATGGCACCTGGCGCAGGCGGTCGCCGGCCTGTAGGCGGCCGGTTCGCGTGATTGCGGCGGAACCTTTTCCTTCGCTGCCGCTGCATGCGGCGGGCGGAAGAAGAATGCGGCGATTAACAGGAGGATCACGGCGGGGGATAACCGTTTCACGACGTTTATTTTATCATGTAGAATCGGGAAGGTCGGGGGGGAATACACTACGGAGGCCTGATGGACGGTACCTGGATTCGCGGCGGCTCGCTCGTGCTTTTCGCGTACTTCCTCGGGTCCGTCCCCTTCGGGATCCTTGTTGCCCGCGCGTTCGACCGGAACGTGAGCCTCCGGGACACGGGCTCGGGAAACATCGGGGCGACCAACGTGGCCCGCGCCGCCGGGAAGACCGCCGGGGTACTCACTCTCCTGCTTGATACCGGGAAAGGGATCCTACCGATGGTGCTGGGTTACATGCTGGTAGGGGAGAACTACCTCTGGTTATCGCTCGTGGGAGGGGCGGCCTTCCTGGGGCACGTGTTTCCTGTTTACCTTAATTTCAAGGGGGGGAAAGGTGTGGCGACGGCGCTTGGCGTCGTTCTTTCCCTGTCGCCGGTCACAACTTTCCTACTCGTCGTGCTGTTCGGGCTGATCGTCTATTTCACGAGGTACGTCTCGCTCGGCTCGCTCTGCGCGGCCCTTGCGCTTCCCATCCTGATGGCGATGCTCGGCCCCCCCTCCCGAAACAGCGTCTGGCTCTGTCTTCTCATCTCGGCCGTAATCGTTTACAAGCACCGGGAAAACATTCACCGGCTCCTCACCGGCCAGGAGAACAAGTTCGGCCCCCCGCCCCCCTGAAAACAGGTTCGCCACCCTGAAAACGGGGACTAAAAACGGGGACGTTCCTGAACTTTTACTTAAAAACAGGGACGTTCCTGAGTTTTTTTCCCGGGCGTTCTGCGGATAGGTACCCTGCGATCGGGCGGGTCAGAGTTTACGAAGGATCTGGTTACGTTTGCGGTCCTGTTTACTGGCCCGGTGGCCCTCGCCCTTCTTGCCTGTGCCGCGGTCCGGGCGGGGGGCTTCGCACGGAGCTCCCTTGAGGACTTCCAGCCAGTGATCGAAGAGGCGTCCGGCGAACTCTGCGCAGGAGACGACCGGGATGTTTCGGGAAGGCAGGGTTCCGGCGAGTCCGCGATCGGAAGTGACGACGATCGTTCCCGCGGCGGCATTGCGGGCGAGGTCCCGGATTACATCGTCGGCTGTTTCGGAGCGGGAGGAGAAGACGGCCGTGCCGCCCTTGAACGCCGTCCGAGTCCGGTCGGGATTTCCGGACCCCCGCCCGTCGAAGACGACCGTGAGGCGAAGCCGCTTTTCACGCGAGTATGCGGAAAGAAGGGCGCAGAGCTCGTCGCGCCCTTCGGGGGCGGTCGGGTCCGATTCGAGGGGGAGTTCGCCCGACCGCGCCAGGTTGTACCCGTCAACTATCAAGTGCCCGCCCATAACAAGATGCCCCAGCCCTTAAACGTACCGGTTTTCAAATTCAAAAAAAGTTCAGGAACGTCCCTGTTTTTAGGTAAAAGTTCAGGAACGTCCCCGTTTTGAAGTTCGGGTTATTTGCCGAAGTCGACCTTGGGGACTCCCTTGGCCGCGGCTTCCGCCTCGAAGAACGGCTTCGCGCTGAACCCCGACATTCCCGCGACGACGTTGTTTGGGAAGACCCGGATCGACGTGTTGAACGTTCCGACCGCTTCGTTGTACCGCATCCGCTCGACGGAAATCCGGTTTTCAGCCCCGGCCAGCTCGTCCATCAGGCGGATGAAGGTCTGGTCCGCCTTGAGCTGCGGATAATTTTCGACGACCACCAGCAAGCGGGAGAGTGCGGAGGATACATCTGCGTTCGCCTTCATCGTCTCCGCCGGGGTTCTCGCGCCTGCCAGCTTCGCGCGCGCTGCCGCGACGTTCTCGAATATTTCCTTCTCGTGGCTGGCGTAACCCTTTACGGACTGCACGAGGTTGGGGATCAGGTCCGCGCGCCTCTGGAGCACGTTCTGCACCTGCCCCCACTTCTCGTTCACCGTTACGTCGTTCCGCACGATGCCGTTATAGGCGCCGACCCCCTTGAACCCCAGCAGAAGGACTACGACCACCGCTGCGATCAGAATCTTTTTGCTCATCTGTATCCTCCGTTTTCGTTCGATCCCTGCATCCGGCCGATGGACATTCTACCAGCTTCCGCCTGCGCCTCCGCCACCCGAAAATCCGCCGCCGAACCCTCCGAAGCCGCCACCGCCGAACCCTCCGCCCCCGAATCCTCCGCCGGGGAACCAGAATCCGCCGCCCCTGCCGCGGGAACCCGGCAACAGCGACCGGAAGAGCAGGTAGGGGACTCCGAAAACCAGCAGGAGGAGCAGGAGACCTACCGGGAAGCCGGTCTTCTTCCGCGCGGTTCCCTTGGGCGGCTCGATCTTTCCGCCGGTCAGCACGCTGCCCGCGGCCTTGACGCCCATGTAGATCCCCTCGCCGTACCGGTTCTGGCGGAACAGGGGACGAAGGATACGGTCGCGAATCTCCCCGACCTTGCCGTCGGGAAGCTGTCCTTCGACGCCGTATCCCGTGGCGATCCACATTTTCCGGTCGCCGACCGCCACGAGGAATAGGATTCCGTTGTCCCTTCCCTTCTTTCCGATCTTCCATTCGTCGAATACCTTCTGGGCGTACTGCTGAGTTTCGAGGGGGGCGGTGCTGTCGACGGTCAGGACGGCGACCTCGGCCGTAGTCTGCCGTTCTATGTCGCGGCAGAGGTTTTCTGTCCGGGATGCCCACTCGCCCATGACGCCTGCCGTGTCGGTGACGTAACCCGCCGCCTTCGGGACGGTCGGCTCCGCGGCTGCGCAATGAAATACCGCTGCAAGAATAAGAGTCGCGGCAAGGACCACCGCAAGAAAAGTTTTTCCGCCGGGTTTGGCCGTGAGGCGATGCAGACGGCAACCGCGCAAATGCATCTACTTGCCCGGCTCCGTGTAGTATCCGTCAGCCAGGGTGCAGAGCCGGTCCACTTCCTCCAGGTAGCGGAACACGACGCTTTCGACGTCGCCCGATGCGATCTTCTCTCCACGTCGCGCGGCAAGCGCCTCCCGGATGGCCGGCAGGGAGACGTTGAAACGCTTTTCGATCGCATCCAGGATTTCCGTTTTCCCGTGGGGCGTCTCGCGGTCATTCAGCAGCAACAGCCCCCGGGCCACGGAAACGATAGAGCCCGCGGTGTCCCGGAGGAGGGCGAGCATTTCCTTGTTGCCGTACGCCTTGAGGTACATCCTTCGGAGGGAAACCAGCTTGCCTTTAAGCTCGAATTCCACCTGATGCCTCAAGTTTCCGGTCGTGATATCGAGTTCCGCGATGATGTCCTTCCCCGAAAGGACGCGCCTGCGTTCCGCCATGCCGAGGAATTCCAGTGGGAACACGTCGGCCGATTCCCGCAGGAAACATTCGGTGAAGATGGGCGGAGCCGGGATTCCCCGCCGGGCGTATCGATGTGCGATGCCGCGAAAGGCGGAGAGGGCCTCCCTGCGGAGCGTCCCGACGACGATCAGGACCGAGATCTCGCTCCCTTCGCTTTTCGGCTCCTCCGTCGCGTGGGTCCCGTACAGGGTAAGGGAGACCAGTTCCTGGCCGAATATCCTCTCCACGTCCGCGCGGAATTCCTCGAGCAGGCCGGATACCACTATCCCCTCCTTTGCCTAAAAATAAGGCACGCAATGAATGGCGATTAGGCAATAATAATAGCACCTGCACCGGGAGGGCGCCATCGCCGGGATGCATCCCGCCTGCAAATCGCCTCGAAACGAAACGCTTTTTTAACTTGACGCGCCGGAATAGCCTGATATCCCGCCGTTTGGTACGGCCATTGCTGGTATCCGTCCATAAGAGGAGGTGACCCATCATGAAGAAAATCGAGGCCATCATCAAGCCGTTCAAGCTGGACGAGGTCAAGGAGGCCTTGAACGACATCGGCATCCACGGGATGACCGTTTCCGAGGTCAAGGGGTTCGGCCGCCAGAAGGGGCATACCGAACTCTACCGCGGCGCCGAGTACGTCGTGGATTTCCTCCCCAAGATCAAGCTGGAAATCATCCTGCCCGACGACCTTATCGCCCAGGTGGTGGAGACGGTCGAAAAATCCGCGCGGACCGGCCGTATCGGCGACGGGAAGATATTCGTGACGAACGTGGAGGAAGTGGTGCGGATCCGCACGGGCGAGCGCGGGCACGACGCTATCTGACGCGAATCGAAGACGCAGGACCATAAACAAGGAGGGAAACATGACCCCGAAGGAAGTGCTGGAGTTCATCAAGAGCAAGCAGATCGAAATGGTCGACCTGAAATTCATGGATTTCATCGGCACCTGGCAGCATTTCGCCGTGCCGGTCTACGAGCTGAAGGACGACAGCTTCGAGGAGGGCTTCGGGTTCGACGGCTCGAGCATCCGGGGCTGGCAGCCGATCCACGCGTCGGATATGCTCGTCATCCCCGAGGCCGCTACCGCGGTGGTCGATCCCTTCATAACCCGGCCGACCTTGTCCCTCATCTGCAACATCGTCGACCCGATCACCAAGGAGAACTACACCCGCGACCCGCGGAACATCGCGCGGAAGGCCGAAGCGTACCTTAAATCCACCGGCATCGCCGACCAGGCCTACTTCGGGCCGGAGGCGGAGTTCTTCATATTCGACGACATCCGTTTCGGGACGGGGTCGAACTTCGGTTTTCACTACATAGATTCGAGCGAGGGCGTATGGAACTCCGGGCGCGAGGAGAAGCCGAACCTGGGCTACAAGCCGCGCCACAAGGAAGGGTACTTCCCCGTTCCGCCCACCGACTCCCAGCATGACCTGCGTGACGAGATGGTCCGCGTCATGGAGTCGATCGGGCTGAAGATCGAGGCGCAGCACCACGAGGTCGCCACGGCGGGGCAGGCGGAAATCGACCTTCGGTTCGACACGCTCGTGAAGATCGCCGACGCGCTACAGTGGTACAAGTACATCTGCAAGAACGTCGCGCGGAAGTTCGGCAAGACCGTCACCTTCATGCCGAAGCCGCTCTTCGCGGACAACGGCAGCGGGATGCACACCCACCAGTCCCTGTGGAAGGGCGGCAAGCCGCTCTTCGCGGGAGAGGAGTACGGCGGGCTTTCCAAGATGGCGCTCCACTACATCGGCGGGATCCTCAAGCACGCCCCGGCCATCTGCGCCTTCTCAAACCCGACGATGAACTCCTACAAGCGGCTTGTCCCCGGCTTCGAAGCGCCGGTGAACCTGGCGTACTCGAGCCGGAACCGCTCCGCGGCGGTCCGCATCCCGATGTATTCGGCGAACCCGAAGACCAAGCGGCTGGAATTCCGCACCCCCGACCCGTCCTGCAACGGCTACATCGCCTTCGCGGCGCAGCTCATGGCGGGGCTGGACGGCATCCAGAACAAGCTGAACCCCGGCGAGCCGCTGGACAAGGACATCTACGCCCTTTCGCCGGAGGAGCTGGCGAGCGTCCCCACCACGCCGGGCGCGCTGGAAGAGTCGCTCAAGGCGCTGGAGAACGACCACGACTTCCTTCTCAAGGGCGACGTCTTCACGATGGACGTAATCGAGAAGTGGATCGAATACAAGATGGACGCCGAAGTCAACCCGATCAAGATGCGGCCGACCCCGCACGAGTTCTTCCTCTACTTCGACTGCTAAAGGCCCGTCCCTCGTCAACACAACGGCATGCGGGGGCCCCTTCGGGGGCCCCCGCCGTTTCACCTACTTAAAAACAGGGACGTTCTTAAAAACTCCGGTCCGTCTGCCGAGTTCTCATCCCGTAAAACGTTCTTTCCTTAGTTGCCCGTTCTGAATATCCTATTCGGCATGCATTTTCGAGAAGGCGTTCAATCCGTAACCGTTCTTCTTTTTCTTGCGTTTCTTTGTCCTGTGATCGCTTCCGCCGGTGTGCAGGACGCCGCCGTCGTTCCCTCTACGGTTTCTTTCGAGGAAGCGGTGCGCACGGCGCTGTCGAACGCCCGGGAGGTCAAGCTCGCCGTCCAGGACGTCCGCATCTCCGCGGAAGGAAAGACCCGCGCCGAGGCAGGACGGCTTCCCCGCCTGGACGCAAGCACCGACTACACCATGCTCTCCGAGCCGCCCGGCGCAATCATCCAGAATATGACCGTGCAGACATCGGAACGAAACGTCTGGCGCGGCCGGGCCAACGCAACGCAGACGATTTACGATTTCGGGAGGACGCGGTCCCTCGTCGACCAGGCGCAGGCGCGTGTCGAAACCGCGGAGAACGTGGAGGGCCTCACACGCGAGCGGCAGGCGATGGAGGTCATCTCGGCATTTCTATCCGCTCGGCGGGCCGAAGAGCTGCGGCAGGTCGCCGACGAGTCGCTCACCGCCGCCAAGGATCACCGGCGCGTGGCGGGGAACCAGTACGATTTCGGGGTCGTTGCGAAGAACGACGTCCTCGCCGCAGAAGTGCAGGTGGCCAACGCCGAATCGGTTGTGATCGTCGCCGAGAACCAGGTGGAACTTTCCCGCTCCCGGCTTGCGCTTAGGATGGGATATTCGGGGGAGCGGTCGGTGACGCCCGCCTCCGGGCCTTTCCCCGCTCCTCCGGAAACGCTTCCTTCGCTGGAGGAGAGCCTGCGGGCTGCGTTGGTAAAGCGCAGCGAACTGCGCGTCCAGGACGCCTCGGTGCGTGAAGGAGAGGCGGCGCTTGCGGGCGCACGGGCCGAGTTCGCCCCCACCTTCTTCGGGCAGGGCGGCTACCAGTACGAAGATAACGATTTCAATCCGCACAAAAGCGTTTTTTCGCTGGTCGTCGGGGGGAAGGTGAACCTGTTTTCCGGTTTTTCCGACGAAGCGGCAAAAAGACAGGCGCTGCTGTCGATAGGGCGGCGGAAGGAAGGGCTCTTGAAACTGCGGGATGAAATCTCCCTCGAAGTGAAGGCGGCGCATCTTTCGGTGACCGAAGCCGCCAAGCGGAAGGCGGTGGCGGAGGCGGCCGTCGCCCGAGCGGAGGAGAACCTTCGCATCCAGAACGACCGGTACAAGGAAGGGCTGGCGATCTCAACCGAGGCGCTGGACGCGCAGACGCTATTGACGCGCGCAAAGGTGGATCTTCGGAACGCTGCCTACGATCTTCACGAATCGCGTTACCGCCTGCTCGCCGCCCGCGGCGAGCTTTTGGAGTTCCTGATTCCGCTGACAGGCGCCGGACGGTAAGGCGTTGTCCCGCCATTCCCGGATACTTCTTTTCGCGTCGATCCTCGTCTTTATTCTGTCCGCGTGTTCATCCACCAATAACGGATCCATCGGAGTCCGGCTCGAATACCCGCAGGATGGGCTCGCCGCAGCGCCGACCGGCCCTGCGGGTGCCGCTCCGAACGACGGATCGCCCCGCCCGCGCTATACGAAGCTGCCCGGCAACCGCATCCTGATACGTGTTCTTGCGCCGCACATCGCCGCCCCGATGGAGGCGTGGTTCGACCGTTCGGCGGGCAGAGGAGAGATATCGGGGATCCCGCCGGGGACGCGCATCGCTGTTGAGGTGGACGAGTACGACAATTCCGCGACGACCCTGCTGGGACGCGGCTGGTACCAGGGGATAACGCTTTCCGCCGGAGAATATCGCGAGGTCCCGGTCGCGATGTACGACCGGGGGACGATCGTCAGGATCTGCGGAGCCGCGCCCGTCAGCGGCGCCGGCACCTCGGGCGACTCCGGCGACGGCGGCCTCGCGACGGCCGCACGGCTCGACAGCCCGCTCGCGGTGAAGGTCGGACCCGGAGACGAGGTCTTCGTTTCCTCGTCCGCCTACAACCGGATCAGGAAGATCGACCGGTACGGCTATATCTCGCACTACGCAGGCGACGGAACGATCGGGCTTCTTGCAGACGGCATGGCGGCAGCGACCGCGCCGATCGGGGAAACGATCGACATGGATATCGGTCCCAACGGCGACCTTTTCCTGATCACCCTGGACCAGCAAATCGTCAAGATCGACAGGACGACCGGCCTGATCTCGATCAAATACGACGCGCAGAAGGGGAACTTCAATACCTCGATGAAGCCCGACCTCGCCGTGGCGAACGACAACGAGATCTACTACACCAACGGCCTCGACCCGAAGGTCTACCTCGTCCAGAACGGGATCCGTTCTGCTTACGTTGACAACAACACCCCATGGCAGACTGGAGAAGGCGCCGAAAAAGATAAATACCCATCAATGTATCCTGCAAGCATTACCTACAACCCGAGTGGTCCATACCTTTATTTCGCTGAGCGCGACCGGAAACGCGTTAAATCCGTATCCATGGGAGTTGGTAGAATTTATACGATTGCAGGTACAGACCCCGGAATAACTTTTTCAGATGAAATCGATCCTCTTGTTGTGAATCTTGCATGGCCCGTGATGTGTGAGCTGGATCGCATCTATTCGAATCAATATATTCGAGAAAGATATGCGCACAGGATTTTAATTATTCGTGCAACCAACAGAATATATCTGCTTGCTGGGACCGGAACGTCCGGATACTCTGGCGACGGTCTTGTCGCCACATCCGCCAACCTAAACAATCCTTCCGCCGTGGCCGTCGACTCCCGCGGCAACGTCTACATCGCCGACTCCGGCAACCACGCCCTTCGGATGGTCATCGGCGGCGCCCTGCCTTAAGGTGAAAAAGCCGAACTGGGTCTACATGCTGGAGTGTGCCGGCGGCTATATCTATACTGGAAAAGCGGCGATACCCGTGGAGAGAAAGCGCCGATCGCGCCGAGCATGGGCTGTTAATTATCACGCGGGCCGAATAGAGAGAGTGAGCGGATGACTGAATCGGGACAGGAAAACGATTTCGCCTTCCGTGATGTGCCGAGGCTCGGGCGGCGGCTCTTCCGGATGGGGATTTCCGGCACCTTCAACCTGGACGAGGCAGGGTGCCGGGAAGCGCTGGAACGCATCCAGTACGTTTTCTGGAGCCCGCGGATGAAGGGGCTTTCCGCCGCGCTCCGCGTGGCACTTGCCCGCGACCGGGAGCGGTACGTGGTTTCAGCGGGTCCGATGCTCGGCTACTTTCCGGGCGCAGTACGCCGGGCCGTCGAATCGACGCTCCGGACATTGAACATAGACTACCTCGATGTATTCCAACTCTACTGGTTAGGAAAGATGTCCGCCTTGACCGGCGCGGTACAGGAGGAAATGGCGAAACTGCGCGATGAAGGGAAGGCACGCGCTTTGGGAGCGTCGATGCACGACCGCCCCCGGGCCGGAAAACTTGCCGAGAACTCGATTCTCGACCTTCTCATGATCCGATATAACGCCGCCCACACGGGGGCGGAGCAGGATATCTTCCCGCACCTTGCGAGCCGCCGTCCCGCGGTGGTCGCATATACCGCAACTGCCTGGAAGAAACTTCTGAGCGCACCGCGGAATTGGAAGGGGAGGGTGCCCACGGCGGGCGACTGTTACCGGTTCTGCCTCACGAGCCCGCACGTGGACATTGTGCTTCTCGGGCCTCGCAACGCGGCAGAATTGCGCGAAGACCTGGCTGCGATCGACAAGGGGCCGTTATCCCCGGAAGAAATGTCATTCATGAGAGAGTTCGGACGCGCCGTCCACGGATAGCGGCGCGAATATTTGTTCCAGGCGGGTCATAAATTCATGCGAAAGGACATCCTATGAAGAAATCGTTCGGGCCCAAGACGCTTGTATTCCCCACCCCGGTCTGGATAGTGGGGACGTACGACAAGGAAGGGAAACCGAACGCGATGGCAGCGGCCTGGGGCGGGATCTGCTGCTCCAGGCCTCCCTGCGTGGGCGTTTCACTCAGGAAAGCCACCTACTCATACGCGTGCATAGTCGAGCGGAAGGCGTTCACGATCAGCGTCCCGTCCGAGGCGCATTCCAGGGAAGCCGATTACATCGGCATCGTGTCCGGGAAGAACGCAGACAAGTTCGCAACAACCGGGCTTACTCCCGTCCGCGGCACGCTTGTCGACGCGCCGTACGTCGGCGAATTTCCCCTTGTCCTCGAATGCCGGCTGCTCCATTCAGTCGAGATCGGGCTGCACACACAATTCATAGGCGAGATCCTCGACGTAAAAGCGGAGGAATCGGTGATCGGCGAGACGGGACTCCCCGACATCGAGAAGGTGAAGCCTATCTTGTTCGAGCCGGAGGTCAACACTTATCATGGCGTCGGCCGTTTCGTCGGGAAAGCATACAAGATCGGCCGCGAGATCGGCTGATAAATACCACGCAATATGACATAATATGGTGCAGGTGATGGCACCACCCAGGAACATCATTATGCGCACCACTCTTTCCATTGCGCCGGACAAAATCGATGAGCTCGTGCGGGTGACGGGAGCCGTGAGCAAACGGCAGGCGGTGGAGACCGCTATCGACTCGTTCCTTATGCGAGCAAGGATGAAGAAGCTGAAATCGCTGAAAGGGAAGGTAAACGTTGACGACAGCTGGCGGAAAGCACGGGAGCTGGATATTACCCGGCGATAATATCTTTGTCGACACATCCGCTTGGGTGGAGTATTTCCGCGGTCCGGCGCATGAGCTTGGCAGGCAGCTCGATACGGCGCTTGACGAAGGGCGCGCCACAGGCGCGGGTGTCGTCCTTATGGAATTGCTTCAGGGGGCAAGGGATGAACGGTCGATGAGGAAAATCGAGGATATGTTCGATGCGCTTCCTCTCCTCGATATCGGTCTCGATACCTGGAACGCCGCGGGAAAGCTGTCCAATCGTTACAAAAAGAAGGGACTGATCCTTCCGCTTCCGGATGTGCTGGTCGCACAATTATGCATCGAGAATAATGCGTTTCTTTTGACTACGGACCGGCATTTCGAGAAAATACGTGAAGTTCATCTTTTAAACGGAGTCATTTTTCCGACGTCGCGGAAGGATTGATCCGCCTTGCCTGGACCCGTGGCGCCTGTTCGGGACGGTCACTTTTTCTTCGATAGCGTCCAACCGGAGCAGACGGTTTCGAAGGAGAATCCCGTCGTTACGCCCGGGATTTCCAGCACGTAATAGCCTTCGCCTCCGACTCCGCCTCCTTCCAGCGTGGTTGTTTGTTCTCCCTTGCGGAGGGCCGTGTCGGGATGGACCGTCACCAACTCCTTCTTCCCCCTGCCCTTCGGATCGAAATAAACCTTGATGTCCTTGTTGGTCCGCAGTTCGTCGCACTTGGTCTTGAGTATGAATTTGCGGATCCGCTCGCCCGTCTTGAATACATGGGGTTCGGTATCCAGACCGATCTCGCATCCTCCGGCGACGTTTTGCTTCCCGTGCGTGGATGCCAGGGACCATCCTGTGCAAACGACGTCGTCAACTCGCCTGACGATATCCTTTTTCCCGGCGGGCGCATCCGCCTTCAACTGGGTGACGTATCTACCGCCGCTTGCCGGGTCGCCGCCCGTGAGCCGTATGGTATGCTCACCCTTTTCGAGCACGACGTCCGTCGCGACCTTGACGATCTGCTTTCCGACGGCGCCCCCCTCGTGCCAGACTTCGATATCCACGGGCCTGGTTTTTTCCCGGCAGCGGTACTTGAGCAGGAATGAGTGAATGCGTTCCCCTGTTCGCACCACGCCTGGTTCGGTTTCGAGGTCGAGCAGGACGCAACTGTACTCGGGCGGTTTCTCGGCGGGACGGGGAGGTCCGCCCCTTTTCCCTTTGTCGTCCGCCGAAAATGCGGTACCGGAAATTAGCACGCTCGCCAGGACGAAAAGATATGCGGCCTTTCTCATCGCTGCACCCCCACATGGTTCATAAGGACGGCGAATCCGACCGCTTGAGCATATGAAATATTTTCAAGGTGGGCAATAGCAACGCCGCGCGCCCGGTCAAGGAATTATCCTTGCCATGGTGAAGTTCGCGGCCGTGTCGTCGCCCGCCCTAAGGTCGGCGATCGCCGGGGCCATCCCCACCGCGAACGCCGGGCCGTTTGGAGATCCCGGCGGCGACCATCCGAACCCGTCGATACCGTAGAAGGCTCCGGGAATGTTCCCCGGCAGATACGGAAACTCGTAAGGGGCCTGCATCCGTCCACTCACCATCGTCCATGTCATCGGGCCTGACGCCTGCGTCGGCAGGAAGGAGTCGACGACCCTGCCGCCGTGAACCGCCAGCAGGTAGACCTTGTCCAGGGTCATGGGCTTGTTCAGTAACGAGAAGATCGCGCCGGATGCGACCGCAGGCGAAGCCGGAGCCGATACCGGCAATCTCGAGCCGAACGTCGGGCCGGGGACTCCCGATACAGGGCCGGGAGCCGTGTTGTCGAATACGACGTAGGCGCTGGGGGCGAACAGGTGCGCATCCGCCACCGCCCCGAACCGTGCGATGCCGCCTCCGCCGTTCCACTCTTGCGGCGTCACGTAACCGGCGACGAGCGTGGTTGTCCCGTTTGCGTAGGCGCGAAGGTGAAGCTTCCCGTTGGACAGCGCGATGTTGTCGAAGAATATGCCTGTGAACGGCGAGATATGACGGAAACGAATCTCGTACGGATACTCGACGGGTGTGCCGGCGGCGGTGTTGTCGAGCGTCTGGTAGAAGTTGACCCACGAGCCGGTCGGGCTCACGCTCGTGTTCGCCGGGAACTCGCCGCTTCCCGAGGGCATGTCGATCGCGGGTCCCAGATCGGTGTTCGCTCCCGCGTTGACGGTCACCCCCCGCACTATCACAGTGTCCACGTTCCTCCCCCGCATGACGACGTCATAGGTCCCGGGCCTCAGGAACGACAGGCGGAACGCGGTGTTGTCGCCCTGGAAGCCGACGGCCGTAAACCGCCTCACATGGTAAAGATTGTCGGTGCCCGGACCGGCCTCCAGTTGCTCGGCCTTGAACACGAAGTAATACCCGGCGGCGCGTGTCGCGGCATCGATCCTGCCGGTAATCGACCCTACGTTGTCGCAGTCGAAATACCGCAGCCTCGGCTTGAGAATGTACTCACGGTTTCCGTTTCCGGCGTTCCCGAACGGAACGACATCGTGGCCGATATCGATGTCGATGGCGAGATTGAGCGTCCCGCCCTCAGTCACCTGGAACGATCCGTCGAGCTTGATGCCATGGTCTGCGGCGGGGACGCGAAGCGGAGCAACGGCGCCGCCCACGATTACCTCGTTGTTGTACGGAGAAAGGTAGCTCGAGTCCTCGGTCGGCGCGAGGACGATACGTATCTGCCGGTAGTGCCCCACCGGAAGTTTCCTGTCGAGGATTTGCGAAACCGCGCCGTCGGTCAGGCGGGCGAGGTCGACCGTTTTGGGCGAAGGAAGCGGGTACTTGAGCCACCCGTCGTCTCCGGCTCCTGCCGCGTCGCTCGTATGGAACCAGACCGACTTGACCGTGACGAGAACGTTATCGAATTCGATTTCATTGCCCGGGGCATCGGTCAAGCTGATCTGCCCGGTGCCTGTCGGGCCGCCGTCCCCGCCTCCTCCGCAGGTCGCGAGAACGAACATCAGCAGCGCTGCCGGAATCAAGAGGAATGGATTGCATCTCATCGGAGTATCCTCCTCCAAGGCGGGATAGGAAAATCGATTTCGCCGCGTATAACCCGAATAACGCCGAAAAAGTTTCCGGAAAAAGGTAAAGGATTGAATGGAAAGGGTTTTATTTTGGGAATTATGTGAGACGATAGGAACGACGCGCCGGCGGTGCGCATCGAAGTTTCCGGCGCCGGAACGAAATTTCCGGCACGAAATGAAAAGGGGGTTTGCCGATGAGATACAAGCTATTCGGTAACACCGGCTTGAGGGTATCGGAGCTGTGCCTCGGCGCGATGACGTTCGGCGAGGAATGGGGGTGGGGGTCGTCGAAGGAGGATAGCCGAAAAGTCTACGATCGCTTCGTGGAGGCGGGGGGGAACTTCATCGACACCGCGAACCTTTATACAAACGGAACGAGCGAGCGGTACGTGGGGGAGTTCATAGCTTCCGATAGAGGGCATATCGTCCTTGCAACGAAGTACACCCTGACGCTTCGCCCTGAAGACCCGAATGCGGGCGGGAACCACAGGAAGAACCTGGTCCAGTCGCTCGACGCGAGCCTGAATCGCCTCAACACGGATTACATCGACCTGCTTTGGGTGCATGCGTGGGATTTCATGACGCCTTCCGACGAGGTCATGCGTGCGCTGGATGACGCCGTGCGGGCGGGGAAGGTGATCTACATCGGCGTATCGGATGCTCCGGCGTGGATCGTCTCCCGTGCGAACACGCTGGCGGAACTGAAGGGATGGACATCCTTCGCGGGCCTCCAGATACAGTACAGCCTGATAGAAAGGACTCCCGAACGTGACCTCCTGCCGATGGCGAAGGCGATGGACATCGCGATAACGCCGTGGGGCGCGCTGGGAGGAGGCATGCTGTCCGGGAAATACAAATCAGGGAAAGGGAAGCCTCACGGAGCGAGGTACGATGTCGCCGCCGAATGGGGCAGCGTCTTCCTGACGGAACGCAACTTCCGGATAGCGGACGTCGTCTCGGAGGTCGCGGCGGAAACGGGCCGTTCCGCCTCCCAGGTTTCACTGGCGTGGCTGCGGCAGCAATCGTGGGGAGTGATCGTGCCGATAATCGGGGCCAGGACGGTGGCGCAGGTCTACGACAACATGGGGTGCCTTGACCTGGTGCTGACGGACGCCCAGTTGTCCCGCCTGGACGAAGCGAGCAGGATCGAGCTCGGGTTCCCGCACGATTTTCTCGTGGGAGCGAGGAAATACGTTTTCGGCGACACGTACCCGCTGATCGATGCTCACCGCACGCGGAGCTGAAACGCGATCAACGGATTGAAAAACGGTGTCCCTCCGCCTCGCCACGTGAGGAGAAGGGACACCGTTCGAATGCCGTAGCTGGGTGGTCGATGCGCTAAAGGTTCATGGTGGCGCTACCTCACAAGCCTGCTCTTCCTTATCAACCGGGTCACTTTCCTTCCTTCATTTCCGGTTTCGGTTCCGTCTCCGGCGCCGGCCCGCCTTTCCTCATTTTCTCCCCTTTCATCGGGGCCCAGATGGGGAAGCCCTTCTCGTCGCGAAGTTTGAGCAGCGAGTCGCCCTTCTTCACCTGCGCGGCGAGCAGGAACGTTTTCCCGCGCTTTCCGGTGACCCGCGAGCCGGTCACCTCCAGTTTGTCCTTCTCGCTGAACTTGAAGCCCTCTTTTTCCAGGAAGGACGACGGGCCGATTTGAACGGGGATTTCTTCCTTCTCCGTTTTCAGGACCAGGCTTATGCCTGTCCCGGCGCCCCTGCGATGAGTAAACTCCCTAACCTTGAGAACCTCTCCCGAAACCGTCTCGACGGTCTTCAGGTCGTACTTCATCCTGTGGTGCTTCCGTCCGCCGAATTCCCTGCAATCCTTCTCCGCGGCGTGCGCCGCAAACGCGAACAGAAGGGCAAGCCCCGCGAACAGGAATAATTTCGTCGAGAACCATTCTTTCTTCATTGCCTTGTCTCCTCCTCGAGAAAATGGCGGTTGAATAACCGCCTATCCCTTTGAACCCGGAGGCGGAGGATAAAGTTTCCACCGAAAGCGGAGCGGCGCTCGAATGCTACCGTATTTATGAAATGAAGCACTTAGGGTCGTTATTTCAGTGCGTTCGCCGAACGGGTGCGCGCGAGGACGATCGAGACGACCGCGTAAGAGATCAACACGGCGGAGACGATCTGCGATTCCGAGAAGGGGCCCAGGAAGCCCCTCGGGTCGTCGCGGAAAATTTCAAGGAAGGACCGGACGATTCCGTAGACGATCAGCAACGCCCAGAACCTCATGCCGGGAGTTTCGAACCGGTCGCGGGTGACATACAGCCCGCCGGCTATGGCGAAGGCGGCGAGCGATTCGTAGATCTGGGTCGGATGGAGATGCACATGCAGCGGGGCGAGCGATGCCGGGTCGGTGAAAACGATGGCCCAGGGAACGGTGGTCAATTTTCCGTAGCAGCAGCCTGCGGCCGTGCATCCGATGCGCCCGAACGCCAAACCTAAAGGGATGCCCAGGGAAGATGCGTCGGCAACCTGCAGGAACGGCATGCTGTTCTTGCGCAGGAACCAGAAGGACGCCGCAAGCGCCGCGATGAAGCCGCCGTAGAAGACCAGCCCGCCGTTCCACAGCCGGAGGATCTCCACCGGATCGAACCGGTAATGCTCCCAGTAGACCAGTACGTGGAAGACGCGCGCGCCGGCGATGGCCGCAAGCACGACCCAGAAGCCGAGGTCGTAGAATTTCTCCCGGTCGAGCCCTTTCCGGTCGATCTCCTTCCCGGCGACCCAGAGCGCCGCGAGAAATCCGATCGCCACGAACACCCCGTAGGAGTAGATCTTGAGGCTTCCGATCTTAATGAGTACGGGGTGCACCCTCGACCTCCTTCGACCAGAATAGCATGTCGATTATGAGGAGGATGATTCCTGCGGTGATCCCGATGTCGGCGATGTTGAAGGCGGGCCAATGATGGTGCCGCCAGTGCAGGTCGAGGAAATCCACCACGTAGCCGAGCCGCGCCCTGTCTATCAGGTTCCCGATCGCCCCTCCGAGAACCAGCCCCAGTCCGCACGGCGCAGGTCCGTGCCCCGGAAGGATGTGGATATACGCCAGGACCGCGACGACCGCCAGCACAGTTGTCACGATCAGCAGGGGATTGACCCAGTGGGGATTCAGATTGGACAGCATCCCGAAGGCGACTCCCGTGTTCCGCACGTGGACGATGTTGAAGAAGCTTTCGTAAACGGTCCGTGACTCGAAGAGCGGGAAATTGCGGACGATCCACACCTTGCTGTACTGGTCGGCGACTGTAAGGACGGCCGCGGCAATCACGGGGTGGGCGAACTTTCGAAGGACGCTCAAGGAGGAGGCCTACCTGCTTCCCGCCGCATCGGCGCACCGCTCGCACAGCTCGGGCGCGGAAGCGATCGTGCCGACTGCGGGAGTATGGTTCCAGCAGCGTTCGCACTTGGGCCACGGAGCTTTTTCCACCGTCGCTTTCAGGCCGGGGAACGCCGCGCTCTCGTATGTCCCGGGGCCCGAGACGTCTTCGACGGAAATCCCGGAGACGATCAGGACCTCCTTGATGGCCTGTAGGCGGGTCGAGAAAATGCCGGCGAACGGCCCCGGCGAAACGCGCACAAGCGCATCCTGGTCGCTCCCGATCAGCTTGGCCTTGCGCGCCGCTTCCAGCGGTTGGGCGATCTCCGCGCGCAGCACGAGAATTCTGTCCCAACGCGTCGCGATCTCCTCGGCCTCCAGGAGCTCCACGGGTTCCGGCAGGTCGGTCAGGAATACGCTCTCCGGTTTTCCCGGGTAAGCGGGGAGATATCCCCACGCCTCCTCGGCGGTGAACGAAAGGACCGGGGCGAGCAATGAAAGCAGGCCTCGCGCGATTTCGAACAGCGCGGTCTGGGCGGAGCGCCTTCCCGGATCGTCCGCTTTCGAGCAGTAAAGACGGTCCTTCAGCACGTTCAGGTAGAAACTCGACATGTCTACCGAGCAGAAGTTGTTCACCGCGTGGAAAATCAGGTGGAACTCGTAGTTCCTGTACGCGCGCAGGACCTTCTCCGCAAGGCGGTTGAACAGAACGAGCGCGTACCTGTCCATCTCCTGCATCAGCTCATACGGCACGGTGTCCCGCGCGGGATCGAATCCGTCGATGTTGCCGAGCAGGAACCGGATGGTGTTCCGGATCTTCCGGTATGCTTCCGTCAGGCGGTCGAGAATATCTTTCGAAATGCGGATATCGTCCCGGTAATCTTCCGCGGCTACCCACAGGCGCAGGATCTCCGCCCCGTTCTTCTTGATGATTTCTTCGGGGGCGATGACGTTCCCCTTCGACTTGTGCATCGCCTCGCCTTTTCCGTCGACGACGAAACCGTGGGTCAGCACCGCCCTGTATGGCGCCGCCTGCCTCGTCCCCACCGCTGCCAGCAGCGTGGAGTGGAACCATCCGCGGTGCTGATCGGACCCTTCCAGGTACAGGTCCACCGGGATGCCCAGGTTTTCCTTCCCTTCGCATACGCACGCGTACGAGACGCCCGAATCGAACCAGACGTCCAGGATATCGGTCTCCTTCAGGAACTCCGTCCCCTTGCATTCCGGGCAGGAGACTCCCGGCGGCAACAGGTCCTTCACTTCCCGGTTGAACCAGGCGTCGGCGCCTTCACTGTCGAACAGGCCCGCGACGTGGTCGATCAGATTGCGGTCGAGCAGGTAATGCCCGCAGGCGGCGCATTGGAAGATCGCGATCGGGACGCCCCACGCCCGCTGCCGCGAGATGCACCAGTCGGGCCGGTTCGCGATCATCCCCTCGATCCGTTCCTGCCCCCACGAGGGAATCCACCTGACCTTTCGGATCTCCGACAGCGCTCTCACCCGAAGGCCCGTGTTGTCCATCGAGATGAACCACTGCTTCGTCGCGCGGAAGATGACCGGATGCTTGCAACGCCAGCAATGCGGGTAGGAGTGGGAAACCTTGTCTTCTTTCAGCAGCCCGCCGACCTCTGCCAGCTTCGCGTTGACACGCGGGTTCGCCTCGAATACCTGCAACCCCGCGAAGAATGGTACGTCCTTCGTGAAGCGGCCCGCGTCGTCCAGCGGGGCGTATATGTCCAGGCCGTATTTGAGCCCCGTTTCGTAGTCCTCGCGCCCGTGGCCCGGCGCGGTGTGGACGCACCCGGTGCCCGCATCGAGCGTGACGTAGTCGGCAAGGACGATGACGGAATCCCGCCCGGCGAAGGGATGCCGGCACCGCAGCCGTTCGAGGCCCGTCGCATGAAACGATGCAAGGCGCGCGGGATCGCCCAGTCCGACCTCGGCCGCGAACCGCTCCGCGAGACCTTCCGCAACCACGTAAACCTCGCCGCCGGCGTCGAGCGCGACGTAGGTGTATTCGGGGTGGAGCGCGATTCCCAGGTTCGAAGGGATCGTCCATGGTGTCGTCGTCCAGATGACAAAATACACCTTCTTCCCGGCAAGAGCGGGGTGGATCTTTTCCGGCGGATCGATGAAAAGGAATTTAACGTATATGGAAGGCGAGGTGTGGTCCGCGTATTCGACCTCGGCCTCGGCAAGCGCGGTCCGGCAGGTGGCGCACCAGTAGACGGGCTTGGTCCCCTTATAGACGGCTCCCGATTCGACGAAGCGGCCGAATTCACGCAGGATACCGGCCTCGTAGTCGAACGTCATCGTCCGGTACGGATTCTCCCAGTCGCCCAGGACCCCCAGCCGCCTGAATTCCTTCCGCTGGATGTCGATGAATTTCGCGGCGTACTCCCGGCAGAGCTTCCGTTTCTCCCCTGTGGGGATCGCTTCCTTCCTGCCTCCCAGGTTCTTGTCCACCTGGTGCTCGATCGGCAGCCCGTGGCAGTCCCAACCGGGGACGTATTCGGCCCAGCAGCCGGACATGCACCGGAATTTCACGATTATGTCTTTCAGGATCTTGTTGAGCGCGTGGCCGATGTGTATATGGCCGTTGGCGTAAGGCGGGCCGTCGTGGAGCACGAATTTCGCGCTTCCCTTGCGGCGTTCGGCCATCGCCCGGTAAAGGCCGTCCTTTTCCCACCGGGCAAGGGTTTCGGGCTCCCGTTGCGCGAGATTCGCCCGCATGGGGAATCCGGTCTGCGGCAGGTTCAGCGTGTCCTTGTAATCCATCTTCGGCGTGACCCCGTCTAACCGTTTAAAACGATACTTATATCACTATTTGAAGAGATTGCGGAAGAAGTCGCCGATGCCGCGAAGCCCTTTCCTGACGGACTCCACCAGCGGATGCACCTGGTGGAGCGGGCACGTTTCCTTCGGGACGGTCCCCTCGATGAAAGCCTCTGTGAAACGCTCCGGGCATGCGGAAGTGGCGAGGAAGCCCGAGGCGGGATCGATTTCGGCGGTAACGATCCCCTGCGGCGGTTGAAGCGCCCGCGGTCCCGCCGAGGAGTATATTGACTTCATGAACCGGCTCCAGATGCGGAGCGCACCCTCCGCCCCGGTTACCCCCGTGTCCCCGCCTGAGTCCCTTCCCACCCACACGGCGCACACGACCTCGGGCGTATATCCCACGAACCAGGAATCGCGGTTCTTGTCGGTCGTCCCGGTCTTGCCCGAGGCGGGGAAACCGATCCCGGCGGAGCGGGCAGGCTTGCCGGTCCCCCGGTCTATCACCCCTTCGAGCGCATACGAGACAAGATACGCCGCCCTCTGATCGACGGCCTGCTTCACGCCGGATTTTCCCAGGTAGACCGTTTCTTCCTTCGCCCCGATGATGGAATCGAGCGGGAACGGGTTGTAGCGCATCCCCCCCGAGGCGATGGTCGCATAGGCGTACGCCAGTTCGACGGGAGTCACCTCGAAGCTGCCGAGCGCAAGCGACGGAACGGGGGATAGCGGGCTTTCGATTCCCGCATCCCGCGCGGTGGAGACGATCTCCTTGAGCCCGATCTGCGTCGCCAGCCGGACGGTGGCGGTGTTCACGGAATTCTCTATCATCCGGCGTACGGTGATCGTTCCGTACCGTTTCCCCTCGAAATTGGCGGGCGTCCACGCCCCCTCGGGCGTGGGAATCGAAACGGGTTCCCCCGACACGGAGGTGGCGAGGGTGATCTTCCCCTTTTCCCTGGCGGCCTGGTCCATCGCGGCAAGAAGCACGAACGGCTTGAACGCGCTGCCGGGCTGGCGGATTGCGTCGGCTGCCCGATTGAATTGAGTATCGCCGTACCCTCGGCCTCCCACCATCGCCGTGAGCTCGCCCGTGGCGGGATCTATGGCGACCAGCGCCGCCTGGAGCGGTTCGCCGGCTTTCCCCTTGCGCTGATCTATGTCGGCGAGACCCCGGGAAACGGCCGCTTCCGCAGCCGCCTGGTGGAACGGGTCGAGCGTCGTATAGATCCGAAAGCCCGCACGATAAACCTTTCCGTCGCCAAGGCTGTCTTCCGCGAATTTCTGGATGTAATCGGCGAAGTATTCCGCCCCTCGCGCAGGGGCGCGCCTGACGTTCGTCCGGACGGGAGAGCGGGCCGCATCCCGATATTCCTCCTCGCGGATCATCCCCAGTTTCGACATCCGGGAAAGGACCCAGTTCCTCCTCTCCTTCGCCGCGGCCGGCATACGCAACGGCGAATACCGGTTGGGTGAACGGATGATCCCCGCCAGCAACGCCGCTTCTTCGAGGGAGAGCCTGTCGACCCCCTTGGAAAAGTAGTGCCGCGCCGCCTCTTCGACGCCGTAAACGCCTTGAGGCCCCTCCTGCCCGAGATAGATCTGGTTGAGGTACGCCGCCAGTATTTCCTTTTTCGAATAACGGAGCTCGATCAGTAGCGCCAGCTCCGCTTCGCGCAGCTTCCGCCACAGGCTTTTCTTCGGGGTCAGGAAAAAGTTCTTCGCGAGCTGCTGCGTGATCGTCGAGCCCCCCTGCGCGTACCTCATATGGCGCAGGTTGGCGAAGACCGCGCGTGCGACGCCGATCGCGTCGATGCCGGCATGGGAATGGAAGCGGGAGTCCTCCGCCGCGAGGACCGCGTCCTGCAGCCTCTTCGGGATGGCATCCAGAGAAACCGGCCTGCGGGACTCCCTGCCGGGCCCGAGGATCCTTCCGACCTCCTCCGGATCGATCACGACCTCTTCGAGCGGAGCGCCGGCGGTAGTGGCCATCGCGGCGATCCGGCCGTCCTTGACCTCGATTTCCACGGGGAACTTCCGCTCTTCCTGCTCGCCGTAGCGGAAATTACGGATGTGGATACGGATACGGCCCTCTCCTTCCGACCATGTGCCGGGATCGTGCGGTTTGCCCGCGACTTTCCTGTATGAAAGACGGGAAAGCCGCTCCGAAAGCCTCAAGTTGGCGAGGGAATCGCCGGGATGGATACGCGTGGGACGGCCGTACAGGATGGAAGGCACTTCCCATGCGCCGCCGGACATGGCGATCCCGACCTTGTAGTACAGCCATCCCGCCCGAAGGAGAAGGAAGACGGCGACAGCCGCGAGAAGGATGCCTCCGCGAAAATAACGCTTCAATCCCATGATAGTGCGGCTTGCATCAACATGATGATGCGGCTTGCGTCAGATCGTGCGCCCCGCAGCGGAGATGAATCCCGCCAGAGCCTCCATCATCTCCCGGAATTTTTCGAACGTGAGCGATTGCGGCCCGTCGGAGAGGGCCTTTTCCGGCTTCGGGTGCACCTCTATCATCAGGCCGTCGGCGCCTGCAGCCACCGCCGCGCAAGACATCGGCGGGACGTACGCCGCGTGCCCCGTCCCGTGCGACGGGTCGACGATTACGGGCAGGTGAGTGCGCTCCCGAAGGACGGGGATCGCCGAGAGGTCGAGCGTGTTCCTGGTGGCGTCCTCGAAAGTCCGGATTCCCCGCTCGCAGAGGATGACCTGGCGGCTGCCTTCCGACATGCAGTATTCCGCGCTCATCAGGAATTCCGTGATCGTGGTCATCATTCCGCGCTTTAGAAGTATAGGCCGCTTCGATTTCCCGATCCGCTTCAGCAGGGCGAAGTTCTGGACGTTGCGCGCTCCGACCTGGAGGATGTCGGAATAGTCGGCGACCAGCTCGACGTCGATCGGGTTCATGACCTCGGTCACCACGGGCATACCCGCCTTGTCCCCCGCGGCGCGGAGGATCTTCAGGCCCTTCTCGGCAAGCCCCTGGAACGCATAGGGGGAGGTGCGGGGTTTGAACGCCCCTCCGCGCAACACATGCGCCCCGGCGGCTTTCACCGCCCGCGCCGTGTCCACCATCTGCTGTTCGCTCTCCACGGAGCAGGGGCCCGCGATGACGAGGAGCTGGCGGTCGCCGACCGTAACTCCGGGCGCTATCTTGATCGTGGTGCGTTCGGGCTTGACCTCGCGGCTTGCGAGCTTGTACGGCTTGAGGATGGGAACGACACGCTCTACGCCCGGTAGAGATTCGAGGGATTGCAGGACGATCTTCCCGCGCTCGTCGCCGATGGCGCCGATGACCTTCCGCGTTTTCCCGTGGATCGTGTGGGGCGTGTACCCCAATTCCTTGATTTTTTCGAGGACGGAGCGGATTTCCGTTTTGGAGGCCCTGGCCTCCATGACGATGATCATGAATATCTCCCTTTCGATGGACGTATTGTTGTAAGCCCCGGGAAGGCATCCATTATAGGCAAACGGACACTTTATTTCCATCGGGACGGGGGTTATCCTGAATGTTGCCTCGTGCCCGCGCATTTATCATCGGCAGAAAAGGAGAAGGGCGATGAAGAAAATCGCGGCAGGGATCCTGGCAGTTATCTTTTTTGCGGCGCTTGCGGCCACGGCGCAGGCGGCGGACAGGTACGAACGGCCTGAGCGGTATCGGAACGGGGGCCCCCCGCCGCCGCGGGGAGCGGGCGCTCCTCCTCCCACGCACGCCGTGTACGGCCAGCCCTACTTCTTCGTGCACGGGGGCTTCTTCGAGCCCAATGACGACGCGCCTACAACTACTGGCGGCGGCCTGGGCGGGTACGACACGGGCAGCAGCTTCGACCTCGGCATCGGGTCCCGCGTATCGCCGAACCTTGCGATCGAAGGCGCCTTGGGAAGATTCGAAGCCGAGAGGGGCTCGGATGAGGTCAGCGTGGTTCCGCTGACGTTCGGCCTTCGGTTGATCCTGCCCCATCCGGTGCTCGAGCCGTACGCCGGCGCGGGGCTCGGCATGTACTTCGCGGACCTGAAAGAGCCGGGGATCGACGATTCCGACACGACCGTCGGCGCTTATTTCTCGCTGGGCGTGGATGCATGGCTAAATCCGCGTGTCGCATTGAACTTCGAAGGGAAATATCACTTCGTCGAACCCAAGTTCAGCGGGATAGATGTCGATACGAGCGGATGGTCCCTGGGTATGGGGGTACGGGTATCGTTCTGAGAAGCCTCGATCCGCACGATCCGCCCCGGGTCCTCCTTCTGGGGGGATCCGGGGCTTATGCGCTCCCGGAAGGGACGCTTGGGCGCCGTCTTTCCGTCCGCAGCGTGCGAACCCCTTTCGGCATCTCCAACCCAATCCATAAATGCGAAAAAGACGGCTTCCGTTTTCTCTTTCTCTCCCGGCACGGGGAACGGGGGTACGAAAAAACCGCGCCGTACGTCAATTACCGGGCGAATATCTACGCGGCGAAATCGCTCGGCGTCGAGCGTATCTTCGCATGGACGGGACCGGGAATCCTCTCCGCGAAATATCGTCCCGGCGATCTCGTCCTTCCCGACGATCTGCTCGATTTCACCCGGAACCGCCCCTCCACCTTCTTCGAAGGGCTGGGGATCGGGTTCATCCGCCAATTCCCGGTATTTTGCGAAACGCTCCGCGGTGCGCTTCGGGA
Organism: Deltaproteobacteria bacterium; assembly: GCA_016218975.1. Classification (NCBI taxonomy): domain Bacteria; kingdom Pseudomonadati; phylum Myxococcota; class Myxococcia; species Deltaproteobacteria bacterium. The sequence goes on along the minus strand of JACRCO010000053.1, from coordinate 175,486 downwards.
AGCGTGGAAAAACGAAAAGGCCGGGATCCGGCTGCATGCCGCGGGAACATACGCATGCACTGAGGGGCCGCGTCTCGAGACGCCTGCCGAGATCCGCTTCCTGGGAACCGCCGGGGCGGACATGGTGGGGATGACCCTGTGCCCGGAGGCGTTCCTCGCGCGGGAGTTGGAGATCTGCTACGCGCCGCTCGGCTACCTGACGAACTACGCGGAGGGAGTAAAATCATTGCCGTACCGCAGCGGGAAACTTTTCGAGGGGATGCTCCCCGAAAAAGCGGCCGAGCGCGTGGAGCGGGCGAAAAACGCCATCCCGGCGCTGGCGCTGGCGGCGGCATGTTCGCTCGCCGGCCGGAAAAGGGATTGCCCCTGCGCCGTTTCGATGGAAAGATATCGTCGGCGGGGGATCATCGGCGATGATTTCAGAAGGTGGGTATCCGCCAGGCCCGGTAAGAAATGCGGGCTATAGCAGGAGGAGCGGTTGAAGGTCCGCGAGGAACAGATTCGGAGCATCTGCCGTGTGATCCTTTCCCGCTGGAAGGAGAAGCGGCTGTTCCGGCCGAAAGCCGCCGACGACGTCCTGCTGGCGAAAATGATCGGTGAGATAACGAAGGACTTCCAGCGGGAGGAAGCGCTCGACAGGGAGGTCGAGGCGCTGCTGGAGAAGCATTCCCGGGAGCTGGTCCAATCGCAGGCAAGCGCCCACCTGATGTTCCAGAAGATAAAGGAACGACTCGCGAAGGAACGGGGGATCGTCCTTTGATCGCTCCTTCCGTCCATGGAGATACGCGTTGCGGCTGACGGAAGACCGCATATCCCACCTTTCGCGCCTTGTGATCGACAGGCTGTACAAGGACGATCTTGCCGATTTCCCCGACGAGGGGATGGCTCTGCGCGAGGCTAAGGCCGCCCTGCAGGCATACGTCCGGGCGGAGGACGACGTGGACACCTTCGTCAGGCGGAAAATCGCAAGCCTTTCCAGGAAGGTCCCGGAAGGCGGACGGGAATGGGAGATCCTTTACCGGAAGTATTTCGAGGAGGAGATCGCCCGCAGGAAGCTTTAAATGGTGAAAAATGCGGGTTTACCGCATTTCCGCGCAAGTCCGCCGTCTTTTCCGTTTTTCCATTACCCCCTTGACATCCTTTCGCCGCGTTGATTATTATCGTTGTTAGCACTCAACCCTGGCGAGTGCTAACAGCCGAAAGGCCGACACTCCATAAACATCCGCAGGAGGAGGCACCATGAAGGTGAAGCCGTTGCAGGACAGAATCCTGATCAAGCGTGTGGAAGAGGAAACGAAGACCAAGGGCGGAATCATCATCCCCGACAGCGCAAAGGAAAAGCCTCAGGAAGGGCTGGTCATCGCCGTAGGTCCCGGCAAGGTGACCGACAACGGAACCCGGGTGACCCCCGAAGTGAAGAAGGGCGACCGCATCCTTTTCGGAAAGTATTCCGGAACGGAAATCAAGGTCGATGGCGAGGAGCACCTGATCCTTCGCGAGGACGACATCCTCGCCGTACTCGAAAAATAACAATCACCCATTGACGGGACGAAAAAAGGAGGAACGTTACGATGGCGAAACAGCTCAAGTTCAGTGAGGAGGCCCGCGCCGGCATCAAGATCGGCGTCGACATCCTGGCCGACGCCGTGAAGGCGACGCTGGGGCCCCGCGGCCGCAACGTGATCATCGAGAAGTCGTTCGGCTCCCCGCTTGTCACCAAGGACGGCGTGACGGTGGCCAAGGAGATCGAGCTCCCCGATAAGTTCGAAAACATGGGCGCGCAGATGGTGAAGGAGGTCGCCTCCAAGACGAGCGACGTGGCGGGCGACGGGACCACGACGGCCACGGTGCTGGCGCAGAAGATCTACCAGGAAGGCTCCAAGCTGGTGGCGGCGGGATACAACCCCATGGACCTCAAGCGCGGTGTAGACAAGGCGGTCGAGGCGGTGGCAGGCGAATTGAAGAGGATGTCCAAGCCCACCAAGGATCCGAAGGAAATCGCCCAGGTCGGCACGATTTCCGCGAACAACGACGAGACGATCGGCAACATAATCTCCGAGGCGATGTCGAAGGTCGGCAAGGAAGGCGTCATAACCGTCGAGGAAGCCAAGGGCATGGAGACCACCCTCGAGATCGTCGAGGGGATGCAGTTCGACCGCGGCTATCTTTCCCCGTACTTCGTCACCGATCCCGAAAGGATGGAAGTCATCCTCGAGGATCCGTACATCCTCATCCACGAGAAGAAGATCTCCAACATGAAGGACCTGCTCCCGCTGCTCGAGCAGATCGCTCGCTCCAGCAAGCCGCTCCTCATCGTGGCGGAAGAAGTCGAGGGCGAGGCGCTTGCAACCCTGGTGGTCAACAAGCTCCGCGGCACGCTGCACGCCTGCGCCGTGAAGGCCCCCGGCTTCGGCGACCGGCGCAAGGCCATGCTGGAAGACATCGCCATCCTCACCGGCGGCAAGGCCATCGCGGAAGAGATGGGGATCAAGCTCGAGGCGGTCCAGCTTTCCGACCTCGGGCGTGCCAAGCGCGTCGTGATAGACAAGGACAACACAACGGTCATCGACGGCGCCGGCAAGAAGGCCGATATCGAGGGCCGGGTGAAGCAGATCCGCGCGCAGGTCGAGGAGACCACCTCCGACTACGATAAGGAAAAGCTCCAGGAGCGTCTGGCGAAGCTGGTCGGCGGCGTTGCCGTCATCAACGTCGGCGCGGCGACCGAGACCGAGATGAAGGAGAAGAAGGCGCGGGTGGAGGACGCCCTGCACGCGACCCGCGCGGCGGTGGAGGAAGGGATCGTGGCGGGCGGAGGCGTGGCCTACATCCGCGCGGCTTCGTCCCTCGACGGCGTCAAGCTCGACCACGACCAGGCGGCGGGCCTCGACATCGTCCGCAAGGCGCTGTTCGAGCCGGCAAAGCAGATCGCCATCAACGCCGGGCAGGACGGCGGCGTCGTGGTGGACAAGATCAAGAACGGTAAGGGCGCTTTCGGCTACAACGCCGCCACCGAGGAGTTCGAAGACCTGATCAAGGCCGGGATCCTCGATCCCACGAAGGTGACGCGCGTCGCCCTCCAGAACGCCGCATCGGTGGCGGGACTTATGATCACCACCGAGTGCGCGATCGCCGAGAAGCCGGAAGATAAGGAGAAGATGCCCCCGATGCCTCCGGGCGGCGGCGGGATGTATTAAATACTTGAAGCCGGGGACGTTCCTGAACTTATTTTGGCCGAAGGAACGTCCCTTGATTTAAAGTATAATGGCGAACACGGGACGCCGCTGCCGGCCGACGGCAGCGGCGTCCCGCAACTTTGGGAGCGGGTCATGAACCGCGCTCCTGCAATGCGAGGATGAAGACCGTGCCGATCTACGAGTATCAGTGCCGCAAGTGCAACGGAACCACCGAGAAGCTTCAGGGAATACACGACGCTCCCCTGAAGCGATGCCCGTCATGCGGCGGGAAACTGGAAAAGAAAATTTCCGCGGGCGCGTTCGTGCTGAAGGGAGCGGGTTTTTACGCCAACGACTACCCCGGCAGCAAGTCGCACGACGGGGGTAACGGGAAGGCGCCGAAGAAACCGGCATCCTGTCCCGCCTCCGGCGGGGATGCTTCACCTGCCTGCGCCGGCTGCCCGAAAGCCGAATAATACTCCTTCGCTGCAATCTTCCGCGTCGTTCCCGATTTACAGCTACGGAGTACCCTCTGTAGCTTCAGTGGAGGAGGACCCGCTTCTACGGCGGGGCCGTATTTTGCGTAATATCTGTTAGAATCCTTTGAAAAAATCTGAGCGGAGGATTCCGACCCCTCCGTGTATTTTCGCGGAGGAGGGCATCGATGTCCGCTCAACTGATAGACGGAAAAGCCATCGCGGCGGCGGTCCGCGCCGAGGTCAAGGAGAAGGCGGCGGAGTTCTCCGCCCGCACCGGCATCCTCCCCTGCCTGGCAACGGTGCTCGTCGGGGAGGATCCGGCCTCGCGCGTCTACGTCCGGAACAAGGGGAAAGCGTGCATCGAAGCGGGGATGCTCTCACGGCAGATCGACCTGCCCGCGACCACGCCGGAGAAGGAGCTGCTGGATCTCGTGGCGCGGCTCAACGCGGACGGCTCCGTCCACGGGATCCTCGTCCAGCTCCCGCTTCCGGACGGGATCGAGGAGAGCAGGGTGATCGAAGCCATCTCCCCCGACAAGGATGTGGACGGGCTGCACCCCGTGAACGCGGGGCGCCTTCTCTCCGGGCGACCGGGGTTGATCCCCTGCACTCCGTACGGAGTCCTCAGGATGCTCGATCACGAGAAGGTCGACCTTAAGGGCAAGCATGCAGTCGTCGTCGGTCGCAGCATACTCGTCGGCAAGCCCGTAGCGTTCCTGCTGCTCGCCCGCCACGCCACGGTGACGATGTGCCATTCGCGCACGCAGGATCTGCCGTCCGTGGTGCGTTCGGCCGATGTCGTCGTTGCCGCGGTGGGGAAGGCCGGTATGGTCCGCGGCTCCTGGATCAAGCCGGGGGCGGTCGTGATCGACGTGGGGATCAACCGGCTTCCCGACGGAAAGCTGACCGGTGATGTGGCGTTCGATGAGGCAAGGGAGATAGCGGGGAAGATCACTCCCGTTCCCGGCGGTGTCGGCCCGATGACCATCGCCATGCTCCTTTGCAACACGCTGGAGGCCGCCCGGCTCCAGGCGGCGCGGAGCCGCACCTGAACCAGGGCGTTCCGACGGATCGGCTGTATGCGCGGACCCACGTCTGGGCTCGCCGGGAAGGGGCGGACCTGGTGCGCGTGGGCCTGACGCATGTGCCGGGTAGTTATCTCGGCGATGCGGTGTACGTCGAGCTTCCCCCGCCCGGAACGGAGATTGCCTCCGGCGAGCCTATCGGGCTTGTCGAATCGTCTTCGGCAGTGTGCGAAGTCGTGAGCCCCGTTTCCGGCTCCGTGGTCGAAATCAATCCCGTTGCGGAGCAATCCCCCGAAACGATCACCGCGGACCCTTACGGCGGAGGTTGGCTGCTTGTCGTCCGGCCGGCGGACTCCGCCGGGACGGACTCCCTTCTCTCCCCGGAGGCTTACGACAATATCGCGGGCGAGTGAGCCGTCACCGCAGGATGCGGGTGTGCGTCACGGTGTATTCGAAGTGGGCGCGGATCTGAAGGTTCGATATGTTGTAATCCGACGGGATCGGTGAATACGGGGCTCCTTTCCGGATCGCCCCTATGGCCTCTTCGTCCAGCGCCCGATTCCCCGAACTCCGGATCATTGTGGCCGACATCAGCTTGCCGTTCCTTGCGATGACGAAATCGATGATGACGTCTCCTTCGATGCCGTTGGCGCCCGCGGGGTAGCCCCATACCAACTCGATCTTCCGCTTGATGCCGGCGAAGTACGATATGTACTGGATTTCGGGGGCGTTCAGGGCGGTGAGTCTCGCGCCCCCGCCGCCTTCCTCGACGATCCCTCCCTTGTCGCCGGCCTTTCCCCTGGTTCCCACCGCGTTCCCCGGGCCGGAGCCGCTTCCAGGGCCGTCTTTTTTTGCCATCGCCAGGACCGTCGCTCCCAGCGAAGGGTTCAGGTCCCTGAGCGGTTTCCCCGCGCTCCCGGTTCCGCCCTGGGCGGATTTACCGGCGGAGCGCGCCGGCTGTTGCGAGGCTTCCTTCCCCGGCTGGCCGGCGGGAGTATCCTTCGGGCGCACATTCGCGAAGCTTTCCTCGGCGGGAAGGGCGGGATTGACCGGCAGGTCCGGCACTCGTCCCTTCATCATCCGGGGTGGAACCGGCTCTCTCCCCCTTGCCCTCGGGGGGGGCGGCGCGCGCTTTTCCGCCGGCTTCGGCGGGGCTCCCTCCATGATCCCCGCTTTCGGAGGAAGAAAATCCTGCGCCCGCGGAAGATCGGCGATGTCCACCACCATCACGCTTTCGCCCTTTCGGGCGGTCCACGGAACGAAAGAGGCGAGGAACAGAGCCGTCAGGTGCGCCAGGAAAGACAGCGCGATGCATATCGCTATCGTCCTGTTCTCAGGCATAACCTGACATTATAACAGCCTGATCGCTCTTTCCAATTGCGGGCTGCGCCTGTAACATCTTTTATATACCATCGCAGCAAGGAGCGCTTTCCCATCATCCCGATCCGAGACACGATTCCTTCCTCACGGACGCCGTTCGTCAACTACGCGCTGATCGTGCTGAACGTTTCTGTGTTTCTCTACCAGGTTTCGCTCGGCGACGCGGTGAACGACTTTCTGTACGCCTACGCGGTAATCCCCTACAGGTTCCGGCACCTGTTCCTGTCGAACCCGGTGGAAATAGTCACTCCGTTTTTCGCGATGTTCCTGCACGGAGGGTGGCTCCACATAATAGGGAACATGCTTTATCTTTACATCTTCGGCGACAACGTGGAGGACATGCTGGGGCACGGCCGTTTCCTCGCATTCTACCTTATGTGCGGGGTCGTCTCGTTCCTTGCGCAGATCCTGCTCCAGTCCAACTCGATGGTTCCCAACCTCGGCGCATCGGGCGCCATCGCGGGGGTCCTGGGCGCGTACATCCTTCTCTTCCCGCGGGCGCGCGTCGTGACGCTGCTGCCCATCTTCATTTTCTTCACCGTGGTGGAAATCCCCGCCTTCGTTTTTCTGGGCATCTGGTTCCTGATCCAGTTCGCGAGCGGCGCGATGTCGCTCGGGAGCTCCTCGGCTCTTACCGGAGGAGTGGCATGGTGGGCCCACATCGGGGGGTTCCTCGCCGGCATGTTGCTCCTCAAACTGATGGCGCCCCGGGGCACCCCGCGAAGGCCCGTCGTTCTTTGACAATTCCCTTGACACTAAAGTTCCTTTCAGACTTAATTGAGAACAATACTTGTGGCGACGGACCTACCGGCTGCCGGGCATTAGGGCAATCGGGAACCTGATAACACTCTCTTAAGGAGGACTGGAAATGACGAAGGCGGATCTGGTTGCTTCCATGGCTGAGGCGGCGGACGTCAGCAAGGCGGTGGCGGAGAAAGCGCTCAACGGATTCATCACCGCGATTGGCAAGGCGTTGAAGAAGGGCGACAAGATCGCCCTGACGGGGTTCGGCACGTTCAGCGTTAGCAACCGGAAAGCCCGTCTGGGCCGCAACCCGCAGACCGGCGAGCAGATCAAGATCAAGGCGGCGAAGGTTCCCAAGTTCTCGGCCGGCAAATCCCTTAAGGAAGCGGTCGGCGGCAAGAAGAAATAATCCACAGGTTCCCGCAGGCGGACAACCCGATCCCCCGGCCGCGCGCAGTTCGTGGCCGGGGATTTTTTTTTTTGACCCGCGTGGGCGTTTCCTCCAGCGGGTCACCGCCGCAGCTCCGAATCGCCGCGAGGAGGCGTCATGTTCTCGAAGATCCTTCTTCCCGCCGATTTTTCCGATTGCTCCGCCGAGGCCGCGAAGGTCGCGAGGCTCCTTGCGGAGCGTTTCGGCTCACGGATCACCGTGCTCCATATCCTCGACGAGCCCGCCGCCCTGGATCCCATGTTCCGCGGGGACGTCCCGCTGGAGCTGCTCCGCGGCCGCATGGAGTCGTACGCGAAGGAAAGCATGGACGCGTTCACGGCCGCGCACTTTTCCGGGTTCGCGAACTTTGATACGATGCTGGCCGTCGGAATCCCTTATCGCGAAATCATACGGAAGGCGCGGGAATGCGGCGCCGGCCTGATAGTGATCGGCACGCATGGACGCACGGGCGTGGAGCACGTCATCTTCGGCAGCACCGCCGAGAAGGTGGTTCGCAACTCCCACTGCCCCGTCCTTACCGTCCGCATGGGGGGAAAGGAATTCATTCAGCCGTAATAACATTCGGTCGAGAGGAGGAGCATCAGAGATGACGATGATCATCGACGTGCACGCAAGGCAGGTGCTTGACTCGCGGGGAAATCCCACCGTCGAGGCCGAGGTCCACCTCGAGTCCGGGGCGGAGGGGCGCGCGATCGTGCCCTCGGGGGCGTCCACGGGCACGCGGGAGGCGGTCGAGCTGCGGGACGGCGATCAGAAGCGGTTCCTCGGGAAAGGCGTCCTGAAGGCGGTCCAGAACGTCAACAAGACGATAACGCCCAAGGTGCTTGGCCTCGACGCCAGCGAGCAGGCCTTCCTCGACAAGACGCTCATAGAGCTGGACGGCACCCCTAACAAGGGGAAACTGGGCGCCAACGCCATCCTTTCCGTTTCGATGGCCGCCGCCCGCGCGGCTGCGGAAGCCAGCGGGCTGCCGCTGTACCAGTACATCGGCGGCATCGGCGGACGGACCCTTCCGGTGCCGCACATGAACATCCTCAACGGCGGTTCTCACGCTGACAACAACCTGGACATCCAGGAGTTCATGGTCATGCCGGTGGGAGCGTCCTCGTTCGCCGAAGCGCTGCGGATGGGCGCGGAGACTTTCCATAATCTCAAGAAAGTGCTCAAGGGCAAGGGCCTGAACACGAACGTGGGAGACGAAGGCGGGTTTGCGCCGCTCCTCAAGTCGAACGCCGAGGCGATCGAGGTGATCCTGGAAGCGATCGTGAAGGCCGGATACAAGCCGGGCAAGGAAATCGGTATTGCGCTCGACTCCGCCGCCTCCGAGTTCGGCGAGAAAGGGAAATACACGTTCAGGAAGTCGGACGGATCGACGAAGGACGCGGAGGGCATGGTCCGCTTCTACCAGGACCTCTGCCGTCAGTATCCGATCCTCTCCATCGAGGACGGGTTCTCCGAGGACGACTGGAACGGCTGGAAGCTCTTCACTAAGGAGATGGGGACGAAAGTCCAGATCGTCGGCGACGACATCTTCGTGACGAACCCGAAGATCCTGCGGAAGGGGATCGACGAAAAGGCGTCGAACTCCGTCCTTATCAAGCTGAACCAGATCGGAACGGTGACCGAGACGATCGATGCCGTGGAAATGGCCAAGCGCGCCGGCTGGACCGCCGTCGTCTCCCACCGCTCGGGCGAGACCGAGGACAGCACCATCGCCGATCTCGTTGTGGGCCTGAACACCGGACAGATAAAGACAGGATCGGCATCCCGCACCGACCGGATGGCGAAATACAACCAGCTTCTCCGGATCGAGGAAGAGCTCGGCCCGGCTGCGCGGTTCGAGGGAAGAGGAGTGTTCTATAATATTTGACATGGCGAAACGCAGGTTCGTCGCACTGATCGTTCTTGACGGCTGGGGCTATCGCGAGGAAACCGAGGCCAACGCGATCGCCTTGGCCGACACCCCGTTCTACGACCGGTTGTGGTCCGATTTTCCCCACACGCTCATCGAGGCGTCGGGGGAACGCGTCGGGCTGCCTGCCGGGCAGATGGGCAACTCCGAGGTCGGGCACCTGAACATCGGCGCCGGCCGTGTGGTCTACCAGGACATCGTCCGCATAACGAAATCCATCCGTACGGGGGAATTTTTCCGCGCCCAGGCTTTCTGCCGGGCGATGGACTCTGCCAGGGAGAATGGCAAGGCCCTGCACCTTGTCGGGCTGCTTTCCGACGGCGGCGTCCATTCGCTTCACACGCACTTGTACGCGCTCCTCGAAATGGCGAAGAAGCGAGGTCTTCCACGCGTGTACGTCCACGCGATCCTGGACGGGAGGGACACCCCCCCGACCAGCGGCATCCATCACCTGCAAAACCTCATCGGAACGATGAAGGAAATCGGCGCCGGCGAGGTTGCGACGGTCGGCGGCAGGTATTACGCCATGGATCGGGACAACCGTTGGGACCGCGTGGAACGCGCCTTCAAGGCCATGGTGCGCGGGGAGGGCAAGGATATGGCGGACCCCGTCGCCGCCGTATCCGGTTCCTATGCGGCCGGCAAGACCGACGAGTTCATGGAGCCGGCCGTGATCGTGCGGGACGGCCGTCCCTTTGGGCGGATATCGCCCGGCGACTCCGTAATCTTTTTCAACTTCCGCGCCGACCGCACAAGGGAACTGACCCGCGCGCTCATGATGGATTCGTTCGACCGGTTCCCGCGGCCGGAACGCCTGGGCCTTTCCTACGCGAGCATGACCGTTTACGACGAGACGTTCGGCTTCCCGACGGCGTTCGCGCCCCAGACGCTCGAAAACATCCTGGCCTCGGTGTTCGCCGCCAACGGCGTAAGGAATTTGCGCATCTCCGAGACGGAAAAGTACGCGCACGTGACATACTTCTTCAACGGCGGGGAGGAGAAGGTGTTCCCGGGCGAAACGCGGGTTCTCATTCCGTCTCCCTCGGTCTCCACCTACGACCTTCAGCCGGAGATGAGCTCACACGAAGTGGGCGCGCGGGCGGAGGCGGAGATCGCATCGGGGAACCACGATTCGATGATCCTGAACTTCGCCAACGGCGACATGGTGGGTCACACGGGAATCCTTTCCGCCGCGATCAAGGCGGTCGAAGCCGTGGACATGAACCTGCGCCGCGTCGTCGAGAAGATATGGGAGCGCGGGGGCGTCGCCCTCATCACATCCGACCACGGGAACGCCGAGCTGATGGTCGACCCGGAAACCGGCGAGCCGCACACTGCGCACACGACGAACCCTGTGCCGCTTATCTACGCGGATCCCTCGGGAAAGGACACCTTGCTCAAGGAGGACAGGGCTCTTGAGGACCTGGCCCCCACGATTCTCCGGCTGATGGACATCACCCCTCCCCCGGAGATGACCGGGGAAGACGTCCGGAAGCGGTAAGGCACGGGGGCGCCGGAGGATGACGAAGGGATTCTTTTCCAGGGAACGAAGGCGAAAGGAGAGGCGCAAGCGGATGGCCACTGTTATATTCACGGTACAGAGCGGGAAGGAGCCTTCCAGGGTATCGTCGCCCGTAACCGGTACCGTCCGGGATCTGTCGCCGCTCGGCATGTCGGTCTTGACGCCGAAGATCGCCCCGGACGGCATCCACGTCATGTACGACACCCTTATGACGACGCGCAACCGGATAGACGCGACGGTATTCGTCGAAGGGGACCCGCCGGTGAGGGTTTCGGGAAAGGTCGTCTGGTTCCGCGGGTCGGAGGAGCCGGGAGGAGCGTACATCTTCGGCATGCAGTTCGATAAATCCAACGAGGAGTTCGAGGACGGCCTGAGCCTCCGATAGCCCCTTGAAAGCGATCGACATCCACGCACATCCGAGCACGCAGCCATGGTACGACTCGATGCGTCCGTACTTCGAGGCCCTCGAGGCGTACTACAAGACGCCGTTCCGGGTTCGCAAGGACGAGGAGATGGCGGATGAATTCAGGCGTGCGGACGTCGGCGCGATGGTCATCGCATGGGACGCCGAAACAAGCACGAAGCTTCCGGTGACCACCAACGATTACACGGCGTCGCTCCGGGACCGGTTTCCCGATGCGATCGTCGGTGCATGGGCATCCGTGGACCCCTGGAAGGGGGAAGATGCGGTGCGGGAGCTTACGAGAGCGGTCAGGGACCTGAATATGGTAGGCGTGAAGTTCCAGGGAGTGGCGCAGGCGTTCTTTCCCAACGACCGCAGGTTCTACCCGCTCTACGAGAAGTGCGTCGAGTTGTCCGTCCCCGTCCAGTTTCACACGGGCACGACAGGGCTGGGGGCAGGCACTCCGGGCGGGATGGGCCTGAAGCTCAAATACACCCAACCGATCCATCTTGACGACGTGGCCGCGGATTTTCCCGGCCTGACCGTAATCGCCTGCCATCCCTCGTGGCCCTGGCAAAGCGAAATGATCGCGATCCTGCTGCACAAGGCGAACGTTTACATGGAAACCTCGGGGTGGTCCCCGAAATATTTCACCCCGGAGCTTAAAAAAGAGATTTCGGGCCGGCTTCAGGACAAAATCATGTTCGGCTCCGATTACCCCGTGCTCACTCATGAACGGCTGTTCCGTGACTGGGATGCCGAGAAATATCCCTCATCCGTTATCGAGAAGATCTTCCTTTCGAACGCGCGCCGGATCCTGCGGCTCCCTTGAATCGGAGTTTTTAAGAACGTCCCTGTTTTTGTCTTTTAATCGGGATTTTTCTCCTTGCCTTGAGGAACTTACCGGATATACTGTACATTTCCGCTGGCGGGAGAGTGTTTTCGGGCGAGAGTGGCGGAATGGCAGACGCGCCGGACTTAGGATCCGGTGGGCAACCGTGAGGGTTCAAATCCCTCCTCTCGCACCAACGTTCGATCCGACGTTATCTAACGAAAAGGAAACGGATGAAAAGATGAAGACGAGCGTCGAAACGGTCAGCGGAGTGGAGAAGCGTGTCCGTGTGGTGATCCCGGCGGACGAGGTCGGCCGCAAAATGGAGGAAGGGTACGCGGAGGTCCGCAAAGCCGTCCCGGTCCGGGGATTCCGCAAGGGGAAGGCCCCGATGTCCATGGTGAAACGGCTCTTCAAGGAGCACGTCGAAGGCGAGGTCGCCGAACGGCTTATCAAGGATTCGATCCACGAGGCAGTGAAGGAGAACGATCTGCGGGTGCTTTCCACTCCCGATTTCGACGGCGGAAAGCTCAAGGAAGGCGAGGAGTTCGCGTTTACCGTGACCTTCGAGGTGATGCCGGAGGTCGCCGCGGCGGACTATAAAGGATTGCCGGTGACGAAGGAAAAGGTCGAGATAACGGATGCAAAGGTAGACGCGGCGCTTTCCGGCCTGCGTGAATCGTTCGCGAGTTACCATACAGTGGAAGAACGCGGGGCGGCGGAAGGGGACCTTCTCGAGGTGAATATTTCCTCGTCGGCGGGCGGTGATGCGATCGACAGCGGCGAATCTTCCAGCCTTATCCTTGGAGGTGGAATGCCGTTCGGCAAGAATTTCGAGGATGCGCTTGCGGGAGCGAAAGCGGGCGATCGAAAGACGATCGAGGTCGAGTATCCCGAAGAAGCGCCCAACAAGAAGTATGCCGGCAAGAAGGTTACCTTCGACGTTACGGTGAACGCGATCAGGGAAAAGAAGCTGCCGGAGTTTGATGAGGAATTCGCAAAGAATTTCACTGATGTAAAGGATTTGAACGACCTTCGTTCCAGGATGGCGGAACGGCTTCGGGCAGAGGGAGATGAACGGTCACGCCGCAACGCCGAGGAGCATATCCGCAACGGATTGCTAGAGAAAAACACGTTCGACGTTCCCCATTCGCTGGTCGACCGTCAAATCGTGCTCATGATCGAGGACACTGCGAAACGGATGGCTTCCCAGGGGATCGACCTAAAGAAAGTGAACATGGATTTCGATAAGATGAGAGAGAGGTTCGCGCCCGGGGCCGAGCGGATCGTCCGGGTTTCCCTGCTTCTCGAAGCCGTCGCTAGGCAGGAAAGCATCGACGTCCCGTATTCCGACATCGAAGCGGAAATGAAAGCGATGGCCGAAGCCGCGCAGATGAGTTTCGAGAAGGTGAGGGAGATCTACGGCGACGAGGAACGGCTCGACGCCCTGCGGACCCAGCTCCTGGAGAGGAAGACGATGGCGTTCCTGCTGGAAAACGCAACGGTCAAGGAGGAGGTCGCGTCCGAATGAACCTCGTACCCATCGTGGTGGAGCAGACAAGTCGCGGCGAGCGTTCCTACGACATATATTCCAGGCTGCTCAAGGACCGGATCGTCTTCATCGGGAACCAAATAGACGACGATATAGCCAACCTGATAATCGCGCAGCTCCTTTTCCTCGAGGCGGAAGATCCGGACAAGGACGTAAACCTCTACATCAACTCGCCGGGCGGTATCGTGACGGCGGGCATGGCGATCTACGACACGATGCAGTTCATAAAGCCCAAGGTCGCAACGGTTTGCATCGGGCAGGCGGCATCGATGGCCGCGGTGCTTCTGGCCGGCGGTGCGCACGGGAAACGGACGGCGCTGCCCAACGCGCGCATACTTATACACCAGCCTATGGGGGGGACCCGGGGCCAGGCCACTGATATCAAGATCCAGGCCGAGGAGATCCTCCGCATGAGGGAGGAACTGAACAAGCTCCTTTCCCGTCACACGGGGCAGTCCCTCGACCGCATCGCGCAGGATACGGAGCGGGACTACTTCATGTCGGCGGAGCAGGCGAAGGGCTATGGTATAATCGACCAGGTTGTGGATAAAAGACAGGCGGCCGCAAGGCCGCTCGTAGAGTAGCGACGGAGGCCCGCCCGTGACACGGAAATTCAACGACAAGTCCAACCTTCTGGTCTGTTCCTTCTGCGGCAAGGCGCAGAATGAAGTAAGGAAGCTGATCGCAGGACCTACCGTATATATCTGCGACGAGTGCGTGGAGCTGTGCAACGACATCATCTCCGAAGAAAACGAAGTCGAACATTCCCTGGACGAGAAGCGGCGCAGGCTTCCCAAACCAACGGAAATAAAGAAGATTCTTGATGATTATGTAATCGGCCAGGAGCGTGCGAAGAAGATTCTCTCCGTGGCGGTGTACAACCATTACAAACGGATCGAGTCGCGGTCGACCGACGGCATCGAGCTCCAGAAGTCCAACATCCTCCTGCTGGGTCCCACTGGCAGCGGAAAGACGCTCCTCGCGCAAACCCTTGCACGCATCCTGAACGTGCCGTTCACCATCGCGGACGCTACGACGCTCACCGAAGCCGGATACGTGGGCGAGGACGTGGAGAACATCATCCTCGCCCTGCTCCAGGCCTCCGACTACGACGTGGAGAAGGCGCAGAAGGGGATAGTCTACATCGACGAGATCGATAAAATCGCGCGCAAGTCGGAGAACCCTTCCATCACGCGGGACGTGTCGGGCGAAGGCGTCCAGCAGGCCCTGCTGAAGATCCTCGAAGGCACGGTGGCGAACGTTCCCCCGAAGGGCGGGCGCAAGCATCCGCAGCAGGACTTCATCAAGGTCGACACGACGAACATTCTCTTCATCTGCGGAGGGGCGTTCGTCAGTCTTGACGGGATAGTGGAGCGGAGGACGTCGAAAAAGTCGATGGGGTTCGGCGCCGACATCGTTTCGCGCACCGAGAGGAAGATAGGGAAGCTTCTCGAGATGGTCCAGCCGGAGGACCTGATAAGGTTCGGGCTGATCCCGGAATTCGTGGGACGGCTTCCCGTTCTGGCCACGCTGCACGAGCTGGACGAGGACGCGCTTGTCCAGATCCTCCAGCGGCCGAGGAACGCGCTTGTCCGCCAGTACCAAAGGCTGTTCGAGTTCGAAAACGTGAAGCTGGAGTTTTCGGAGGACGCGCTCCGCACCATAGCCCGGCAGGCCATGGAGCGGAAGGCTGGTGCCCGCGGCCTCCGGTCAATCCTGGAACACATAATGCTCGACGTTATGTACGAGATCCCCTCCCAGAGCAACATAAAGAAGTGCATCATCACGGAAGACGTAGTGAGCGGCAAGGTTCCACCGGAGATCGTGCAGGGAAAGAAGGCGGAACTGGCTTGATGCCGGCGTCCTCCCCGCACCTTGGGCGGCCGGTTGCCACGTGGAGGGCTTGATGGAAGACAGGAAGAAAATCCTTCCGCTGCTGCCGCTGCGCGACATCGTCGTATTCCCGCACATGGTGGTTCCCCTGTTCGTGGGGAGGGACAAATCGATCGCCGCCCTCGAAGCGGCACTGGCCGCGGACCGGCTCATCTTTCTCGCGGCGCAGCAGGACGCGACGACAAACGACCCCGCGGAAGAGGACATACACCGCGTCGGTACGGTCAGCCACATCATCCAGCTTCTCAAGCTTCCGGACGGAACGGTCAAGGTGCTCGTCGAAGGGCGCGTCCGGGCAAGGGTCCTGCACTACCTGCCGAATGACCGCTACTTCCAGGTCAGCGCCGAAGACATCGTGCCGGAACGGGTCACGGGGCCTCACGCGGAGGCGCTCGTCCGCAACGTCATCGCTTCGTTCGAGAGCTTCTCCAAGCTCAGCAAGAAGGTCCCCGCCGAAGTGCTGGCGCAGGTCGCGGCGTTGCAGGACCCCTCGCGGGTCGCCGACATGGCTGGAGCCCACCTGCCGGTCCGGCTTTCCGACAAGCAGGCGGTCCTGGAGCTCGAATCGGAGCAGGAGCGGCTCGAAAAGCTTCTCTCTCTGATGGAATCGGAAATCGAGATCCTGGAGATCGAGCGGAAGATCCGCGGGCGCGTAAAGAAGCAGATGGAGCGGACGCAGCGGGAGTTCTACCTGAACGAACAGATGCGCGCCATCCAGAAGGAGCTCGGCCAGGCGGACGAGGGCAAGACCGAGCTCGACGAGCTCGAGGAAAAGGTAAAAAAGAAGGGGATGAGCAAGGAGGCGGTGCAGAAAGCGCAGAAGGAAATCAAGAAGCTCCGGATGATGTCGCCGATGTCCGCCGAAGCGACCGTCAGCCGCAACTACGTGGACTGGCTCATTTCCATCCCCTGGCAGGAGCGCACCGAGGACAAGCTCGACATAGAGGCGGCCGAGAAGGTGCTGGACGAGGACCATTACGGGCTGGAGAAGGCCAAGGAACGTATAATCGAGTACCTCGCCGTCCGCAAGCTGGTCTCCAAGCTGAAAGGTCCCATCCTTTGCTTCGTGGGCCCCCCGGGGGTCGGGAAGACCTCTCTTGCGCGGTCCATCGCGCGTGCGACGGGGCGCAAATTCGTGCGCATGTCGCTGGGAGGGGTGCGGGACGAAGCGGAGATCCGCGGTCACAGGCGCACCTACATAGGCGCTCTTCCGGGCAAGATCATCCACCAGATGAAGAAGGCGGGGACGGTGAACCCTGTGTTCCTGCTCGACGAGGTGGACAAGATGTCGATGGACTTCCGGGGGGACCCGTCAGCGGCCCTCCTTGAGGTTCTCGACCCGGAGCAGAACAACACCTTCAACGACCACTACCTGGACATCGATTACGACCTGTCGGACGTGATGTTCCTGACGACGGGGAACATGCTGCACGGCATCCCGCCCCCGCTTCAGGACCGGATGGAAATCATCCGCCTGCCGGGGTACACCGAAGTGGAGAAACTCCACATCGCGCGCAACTACCTCATCCGGAAAAAGCAGGAAGAGCACGGCCTGTCGCCGAAGAAGGTTTCCTTCACCGACACGGCCATCCTGCACATCGTCCGCTACTATACGCGCGAGGCGGGCGTGCGCAACCTCGAGCGGGAAATAGCGTCCATCTGCCGAAAGATCGCGCGGGAGGTGGTTAAAGACCCGTCGGTCGAGAAGGTCCGCGTCGCTCCGCAGGCAGTCCGCCGCTACCTCGGCCCGAGGAAATACAGGTACGGAGAGGCGGAGGAGAAGGGCCAGATCGGTTTGGCCACCGGGCTTGCCTGGACGGAATTCGGCGGCGAGCTGCTTCATATAGAGGTCGCGTTGATGCCGGGGAAAGGGAACCTGCGGGTGACCGGCAAGCTCGGAGAGGTAATGCAGGAATCGGCGCACGCCGCCCTTTCCTACATCCGGACCCGGGCCGAGCGAATGGGGCTGGAGCGGTCCTTCTACCAGAAGTTCGACATCCACATCCACGTGCCGGAGGGAGCTATTCCCAAGGACGGACCGTCTGCGGGAATCACGATGGCGACGGCGCTGGCTTCCGCGCTGCTTAAAGTTCCCGCGCGGAACGACCTTGCGATGACCGGTGAGATTACGCTGCGGGGACGAGTGCTTCCCATCGGCGGCGTCAAGGAAAAGCTGCTTGCCGCGCACCGCGGCGGGATCAAGACCGTCATCCTGCCCGCCGAGAACGAGAAGGACCTGGCGGAGATCCCGGCGAAGATAAAGAAGAACCTCGAAATCGTCTTCGTCCGCCATATGGACCAGGTGCTCGAGGCGGCCGTCGATCTTTCCGGCGTCGTGAAGCCGATCGAGCCGGACCTGCCGCCGGAGCCCGATCCGCCGCCGGACCTGCCGCCCGCCTCATCGGACGAGGAAGTCATCCGTCATTAGATCCGGAAGGCGCTGCGCCTCCGGGGCTCCCCCGTCGCGGGTCGCCTTGGCTCCTCCTGCCCATTCGTTTTACGTGCCCCTCGGTTATCTCCCAGTGGTCGGCCATATTGTTCGGTATGCCAAGCGTATCTTCCCTTGTTGGGTGGGTTCTACTACAGTCGGTGTCGCCTGCGGCTCCCGCGAGGGGGACCCCTGCGGCGTGCGCCTTCCGGATCATCCAGCTATGATTTTCCCGCCGCGTTCGTTCGCGATCCGTTCGGCTTCTTCGCGTCCGATCAGCGCGGGCAGGGGGACGAGGCCCTTTTCTCCGCCTGCGCCCGCCGCCAGTTTGAGCGCGACTTCCGCCAGCAGGACGCCCGCCAGGATCCCGCGGGTGTCTTCGAGCGCGGCTGCTTTAACGGTCTTTCCTGGCTCCTCCCGCCAGGCGCCGGCGACGGCGACAGTCGATCCTTCACCGGCGCTCAGCGATCCGCGCAGCCAGAAAAGCAGGGCCGCCGAGAGTTCCAGTCCGACCGGTCCGAGCCCCCCGAGCGTTTTTCCGAAACGCCGGAACAGGGAAGCAGGCCGTCCCGGGGGAAGCCCGATCAGCCCGTCTCCCGTGTCGAAGTAGCAACCCGCGGGGGAGGCAGGCGGAGCGGCCGGTTTCTCGCGCCTTGAAGCCTTGGCCAATCTCCTGAAAAAGGCGTAACCGCCGTACCGGTCGAGGGAGGCGAACAGGTATCGGCGCGGTTCCGTCCCGGGTTGTTCCTCGCGCCCGGTCCGGCCGCCTGCAAGGAAGTGTGCGGAAAGGAGCTCCGTCCAGCCGGGCATCATACCGCAGCCGGAGACCGCCGCTTTGCCCGCACGCCGGAAGGCGTCGTGGATTTCCCGACGGGCGTCCTCCTCGAACGTGCCGTCTCCGATGCTGGCGGCGTGTTTTCCCTTTCCCGCGCACGCAAGCAGGATTCCCTTTTCGTACTCCGCGCACGGCCCCACGGCGTTGGCGACTGCGTCGATGCCCGCCAGGAGCCGTTCCATCTCGGGGGCCCGCCCGGCGTCGGCCATCGCCCAGCGGCATTTCGGGGAGAGCTTCTTCCCGAATTTCTTCGCATCGCGGATGTTGTAATCGACGAGGAAGAGCTCTTCGACATCCGCGCGGGAGGATAGGACCTGCGCGGCGACCCGGCCGATGAACCCCGCGGCGCCCAGGAGAAGTATTTTCATGCCACAATATTAACAGAGAGGATCGCTTCAATGGGTGCGCAACAAATGGGCATGCATGCGCGTTGACATTCCGGGGGAGGATTTGTTACCTTATTTAGTCTTCGATCTTCGGAGGTTGCGACCGGGCGGATAGCTCAGCTGGTAGAGCATCGCCCTTACAAGGCGAGGGCCACAGGTTCAAGTCCTGTTCCGCCTACCATCGTTCACGATTCGGGGTGGTAGTTAAGCTGGTTATAACGCCGGCCTGTCACGCCGGAGGCCGCGGGTTCAAGTCCCGTCCACCCCGCCAAATTCAAAGGCTCTTTCGGGTCAAGGCCCGGGAGAGCCTTTGCTTTTGGGATCAACTTGGTGTGTGGGATCGTCTTCGTTTACCAGCTCCGCCGAAGCGCCAAGTGGGCCCGGCGGGCGGCGTGAAGCGCTCCCAAAGGTCCTTTCTCCGACCCGTAGGGTAGCTCGCCTCCCAGCGTAAGACTCCAGAAGTCGGTGGCATTGTAGCCGACCTCTGCCTTGAGAAGGCCGTCGCCGTGCTTTAATGCCTCCGTCCAGACCACCTTCCAATTTCCCCATGCCTCGGTCCGGTTCCATGCAACGATGAGGACGGGGAGGAGCGCACGGTCGAAGAGGAAGGTAGCGTCCACGGGCGTGTCTTTCGCGTTGCCCGCCAGTGTAACGAGCAGCGTCCCGTCGCCGAATCCCCGCTCGGCGCTCAGCGTCCCGACGAGAGCGTTTCCCAAGCCGGGGTCCCCGGAGAAAAGGGCGGCCGTCTCGCCCCGCAGCACCCAGGAGCCGGCGACGAGGGAGACTTCGACTCCGGCCCCTTGTTCCCGGGCGTAGCGGCGCTCGACCGGGACGGTCGGGCCCGACGGACCGAGGGAAGCGAGGTCCGTGCGGAACACGAGGAGGGGCGCCGGCCGGACCCCGAACCTTCCCCAGACCCCGAGATCCCAGTTGCCGAAGGTCGCGAGGAGGCGAAGTGCGCCGAAACCGTCCCGGGGGGGCGCGTTCTCCTTGTCTTCGATCCCGACTTTCCCGATCGGTAAACCGGTCGAAAGAGGAGCATTCCGGCCGCCCAGGACGGGCAGGCGCCAGGGGGTGGTGACGGGGCAGGCGACCGCCTCCACCCGAAGCGGGCCCCTCTGCCCGCTCAGGCGGGCCGCCCAGAGCGGCAACTTCTCGTCGGCAAAGGGGTCGGAAAGGTCCCGGGGCAGGAAGGCGTCGGCGGGAGAGTAGCCGTCGGTTTTTCCCCATCCGAGCTCGAAGCGGCCGAGTTGAAGGTCGACGGACGAGGTAAGCGGCAGGCGCATCCAGAGGTCCCGCACCGAAACGGGCGTGCGGCGGGCATCCCGGTCGGCCGGGTCGAAGACGAGAGGACCCCGTTCGCGGGAAGAAATCTCTTCGGCCCGCGCCGAGGCGGTGAACCGGGAGTCGCCAAGCTTTCTTTCCCCCTTGGCAAATAGGGTGGCCCAGCCGAGCGCACGCGGGTCGCGGTCGCTCGCCCGTTCGGCGAAGGTGAACCCCTTTACCTCCGCATACCCCGAAAACCCTTCCGCCATGGCCGAGGCCGGCAAGAGGAAAAGGAGGAGAGAGGCGAGAGTCCTGCGATGCGTCACTCCCCGCCTTCCCGGTTCAGGTTCCGAAGGGTGAAACGGCCGGCCGGCTGGGGCCGGTCGAAGACGATCTCCTTCATGAACACGGTGGTCCTGCTCCCTTTTTTCAGATCGGTCATTTCGAGCCGCATCGCCACCCAATGTCCTTCGATGTTCCGGATATCGGAGAGCAGGAGCCGCTTCCCCGGTTCCTTTTCCCCCTTGCGATGGAGGTCCTCCCGCACGAGGTAGAGGATGTCCTTGCGCAGGTAGAGGATCTTCTTCTCGTAGACGGACTTCCCGCCGTTAACGTCGGGCCTCGCCTCGATCACGTAACAGGGATGCCCGTCCTGGAGCTGCTCGCCTTTCGACTCCACCTCGTACTTCTTGTGGTCGAACTCCTCCATGTCCTCGTAGTTGAAGTCGGTCCCCACGAAGGACGCGTCCCGATCCTGAGAGGCGATCCGTCGCTCCCGCTTCATGGACGGCAGGTAGAGCCATTGATCGGCGGGCTTGCCGGGCCGGGCGAGCGAGAGAAAACCGACGCCTTTTACTTCCGGCGGGTCGGTGAACCGTACGAGATCCTTCGCGTCCCCCGCGTACCCCTCCCGGAAGCTCTTCCAGCCCTTCTTTCGGACCTTCCCGTCCTTGTTCACCACCGTGAGCTCGCCGGAGTACTGGAGCGTCCGGGTCCGATGGCGGTTCTCCGCTTCGATGAGAAGTTTTCGCGCGTCCCCGGCGGCATCGGCACGGCCGACGAGAAGAAGGGAGAGCGCCGCCACGGCCAGTGCGATGCGCGATCCCGGATGTTTTACCGTCATTGCGCCTCCTCCTATTCGTACGTGATTGCCGCCGCCTCGACCCGCGCCGCCTGCCGGGCGGGCGCAAAAGAGGCGAGGGCTGCCACCAGAGGGAGGACCGCGAGGATCGTCCCCAGGAGCGCCCACGGGTAGACGTGCGGCAGCCGCCAGCCGGAATACATTTCGGCGACGACGTTTTCGCTGAAAAGCGCCAGCAGGTTTCCCGCGGGCACGGCCAGCAGCAGGCCGGCCAGGGCGAGCAGCACCCCCTCCATGACGATGCTTCGCCCGAGCTGTCCCCCGCATGCGCCCAGCGCCTTGAGGATTCCGAGCTCCCGGTTGCGCTCGACTACGGAGATGGCGAGCGAGCTTGCGATCCCCAGGCAGGCCACCAGGAGGGCGAGCAGGAGGGTGACCTTCATCAGTGCGAATAGAGCGTCGACCGCCTTGGCGACTTCGTCCGTGAATTCGCGCCGGGTCGAGACCAGGGCCGGGAACCGTCCGCCCACGCGCCGGCGGATCTCGTCGCACACCCGGCCGGGGTCGGTTCCGGCGGCAAGGTTCACATCGTAGATGTCCACGCGGTCGTCCTTCCAGTGGTGCAGGAAGGTTGAACGGTCGATGGTGACCGTTCCCCGCTCGTTGGCGAAATCCCGGATCACGGCGGAGACGGGAAGGGAAACCGTGCCGTCGGGGGCCGGGAGCTCGACCGTGTCCCCCACCCCGATCCCGAACCTCCGGGAGAAGTTGTCCGACACCGCGCATTGGCCCTTTTCAGTCACGCCCCGGCGCATGACCTCGTCGTTCCCCTGGAGGAACTCCCTGCGGGTCCGGTCCATGACGGGACCCATCTCGATGCTGACGAGAAGGACCGTTTCCCCCCGGTACTCCAGGCGCGCCGCCCGGTAGCTCTCCACGGCCCGCACCCCCGGGATCTCAAGGAGCTCCTCCCGGAGCTCCGGGGGGAAACGGAAGTCGGGTCGCACCCAGTTGGCCGACGCGCGCACGTAAAGGTCCGAGGTCAGCATGTCGTCCATCCACCGAAGCAGGGACGCACGGGTGGCTCCCATGTAGCCGCCGATTCCGAGCACGAAGGCCAGCGAAAGCGTCGCTGCCATGACGGTCCCGGCGGTCCGACGCGGGTTTCCGAGCACCGCGTCCGCCGCGAGCTCACCCGACACCGGGGCAAACCGCGCAGTCACGGGAGCGGCGCCCCGCAGGAGGACCCTCGAGAGCGGGCCCACCAGGAAGACCACGCCGGCGGCTCCGAGGACCAGCACCGTAACGGTCGTGCCGTCGGCCCCGAAAGGCGGGCGCAGGGCGACGCCGAACGCGGCGCAAAGGAGCAGCCCCCCGGATACGAGCCGCGTCAACGGTCTCTCCGGTTCGCGCGCCCGATGCTTGCCCGCGGCGAAAGCTTCCACGGGAGGGATGCGGGAAGCCGCCCTCGCCGGGGCCCAAGCGCCCGCGAGCGAGGCGAAGACGCCCAATGCGATCCCCTGTACGACGATCGGGCCGCCCAGGGCGGTCCGCCCCGAGGCGGCGATCCCGAAGATCTGTTCGGTCACCTTCGCCATCATGGAGAGAAACGATTGGGACGCTCCTGCACCCAGGAGCACGCCGAGGATCCCCCCGGCCGATCCGATCGCCGCCGCCTCCAGAAGGAACAGGGCCTGCACCTGGCGGGGCGTGGCGCCGAGGGAACGCAGGGTCCCGATGTCGCGCCGACGGCGGTTCACGGCCACCTGGAAGGCGTTGAGGATCAGGAATATCCCGATCCCCATGGCGATCCAGGACGTGATGTTGAATCCGGCGACGAAACTGTCGGTGAGACGCTCGAGCTGTTCTCCGCGGCGGGCGGGGGTCTCGACGCGGTAACCGGGACCGAGCGCTTTTTTCAAGGCGGCCGTCCCCTGCGCGACGGAGACGCCCTCCGCCAGCCGCACTTCCAGCCGGTCGAATCGTCTTCCCCTTCCGAAGAGGGTCTGGGCGGCGTACACGTCCGTCACGATCAGGTTCCCGCCGAACGCCTCGGCGAATCCCCGGGGCGTCAGAAGCCCCCGGACGGTGACCTGCTTCAACCCTTGAGGCGACCGGAACGTGAACGTCCCGCCGGGGCGGACCCCGGCCCGATCGGCCAGGGAACGGGCCAGGACGGCCGAGTCGGGACGGGCGAGGAAGAGGAGCGGGTCGTCGATGTCGGCATCCTCGCCCTCGAATCCGTAGTCGCGCATCTCCCGGTCGCCCAGGAGGTCCACTCCCAGCACGAGGAGGCTCCCGATCTCGGCCCGCCCCGGGACGACGATCTGCTCGATCACGGGCGCGGTGGCCCGCACGAAGGGGAACTCCCGGAGCTTCTCCTGGATTTCCTCGGGCACACCGCCTTCGAGAGTGATCTGCAGGTGCGCCTTGCCGGCCATCCGGTCCACGGTGTCCCGGATTCCGCGGGCGAGCGCCTGGTGCGCGGTCTTGACGGCGCTGAAAGTCGCGACTCCCACGGCGACCGCGAGCAGCGTCAGGAGCGTCTTTGCGAGGTGTCGCCGGGCGTAGGAGAGGGACAGGTGCGTCAGGAGGAACCTCATCCCCGCGCGTCTCCTTCCACCCTTCCGTCGCGCAGCTCGATCCGGCGTTCGCAGACCGAGGCTGCGTGCGGGTCGTGAGTCACCATCACGATCGTGATGGCGCGCTCCCTGTGGAGGGAGGAAAGCAGCGCGAGGATCTCCCTTCCCCGCGCCGTGTCGAGGTTTCCCGTAGGCTCGTCGGCGAGGAGAAGGGGGGCGCCGGTGACGAGGGCCCGTGCGATCGCCACCCTCTGGCGCTCCCCGCCGGAAAGCTCGTCGGGCAGGTGCCCGGCTCTTTCCGCGAGGCCCACCGCCCGGAGCGCGGCGGATGCCCTGTCCCCGGCCTCCCTTCGGGACACGCCGGCCAGGTGGAGCGGCAGGGCCACGTTCCGGCTCGCGGTCAAGGTCGGCATCAGATGGTAGGCCTGGAAGATGTAGGAAACGGCGGAGCGGCGGAAGAGGGACCGTTTCTTCTCGCTCTCCTTCGCCAGGTCCTTGCCGGCCACGAACACCGATCCCGAGGTGGGCACATCGAGTCCCCCCATCAGGTTGAGAAGGGTGGACTTGCCCGAGCCCGAAGGGCCCATGACCGCGACCATCTCGCCGTCCCGGATCGTCAGGGTGACGCCGGAAAGGGCCGTGACGCGGGCCTTCCCGTCGAAGGTCTTCGTCACGTCGCTCAGTTCGATCATCGGGACCCTCCGAACGGAACGACGTCCCGGACCTCCAGGACGTCGAAGAGCAGGATCTGGCGCAAGGTATCGGCGATCTTCCGGGCCCCTCTCCCCCGGGCGATGGGACCGAAACGCTTTTTCAGGATCCGGTCCTTTTCCGCCTCGGTGAGCGGCCTCTCTTCCCTTAACCGGGCGTGGATCCGGTATCCGAAGGGCGCCCGGAATTCTCCCGTCAGGAAGAACCTGAACCACCGCGCCCTGGAGACGTTCGATACCAGGAACACGGCCTCGGGATTCTCCCGGAGATTGGAATAGGTCCGGGCCAGAGGTCCTCTCAGGCACGCGATCGTGTCCGGGGACGAAAGAAACGTCGACCCCACGGGAGCGATGTCGACGCGGCCCTCGCGGTCGCTGGTCGCAAGACAGATATGGCACGATGGTGAATGGAGCAGGGCCTTCACATCTGCCGTCTCTTTTGTTCGCATGGAACCTCCTCGCGTCGATGTCGGCTACGGCGCTGCCGGGCCGGGATATTCCTGCCGGTGGAGTTGCCGGAAATCGCAGCGCCCTTTCAAGCGGTAAGCCAGCGCCCGGCTGCCGAAAATGAAGCGGCTCGTCCATAGATGCAGCGGGGGGGTCCGGGTGTAGCGTTTCCGGGCGACGGCGACAAGGCCGTCGATCCCCCGACGGTAGAAATCCACATCGCCGAAGTCGAAGGGACCTTCCGTCAGCCAGGGTTCGAAGTTCCAGTCCATGTTCCGCCGAAGGGTGGCCAGCCGGTCGGGTTCCATCTCCGCGGGATCGTCGAACAGGCAGGCCCTGGCGATGTCGGGGTACTGGATCTTCACGGCGACCTCTTCCCCCGTGTCGAGACGCGCCCGGTGCACCTGGCCCAGGGATGCCGCGGCGAAGGCCTGGCGATCGAAGGAGGCGAAAACGTCTTCGGGCTCCCGTCCGAACTCGTCCAGGAACACCTCGCGCACCATGGAGTAGTGCATGGGCGGCGCCTCGAAGTGCAATGCGGCCAACACCTCGGCGAACTCCTCCGGCACTACCTCCGGCAAATTCGCCAGAAGCTGCCCGATTTTCATGACGGCGCCTCGAAGGTAACCCATGGCACCGAAGAGCTCCAGCGCCGCGGCAAGCCGCGCCTCGCCGTTGAGCCGGGCTTTCGCGTCCGAATCCGCGAAGAGGCCGCGCATCCAATAGGCGAGATAGCCGGCGGCTATCTTGGCGTGAAGCGAGCCCATAATCCACGTCCGGGCAAACGAACTCGCGGGAACCCGCCTTCCGGAGATCCGCGCCAGCAGTTCGGGCAGAGACTCCCGGTCGAAACCCGAACGTTCTTCCCTGGGCAGGACCCTGCGCAGTTCCCGGACCGTCCGGGCGTCCAGGATGTCTCTCGCGTCAGCGGACATGCGTACCTCCCGCATCCGCACCGGTTCCGGAAATCACCTCCACGAAACAGCGAAGCGCGTAGTCGATCATCGCCCGGGTCGCCTCCTGTTTGGGAGATGCGTCGTTGGACCAGCAGGCCAATATCCCGAGATACAGCGACCAGTACAGCGTCATGGCCACGTGCTCCGCCGCCGCCGCGAAGCCATGCTCGCGCAGGATCTCCCGCACGGCGGCCAGATGGGCCTGCCGTGCCGCCTCCCCTTCCGGGCAAATGCTTCTCCGGGGAAACGGGCTCAAGGATCGCTCCAGGACGGGCCCCAGGAAGGCGTGCATCGGTTTGAGCCGCCGCAGGCCCGAGGCGACGAAAAGGAAGAGGTCCTCGACCAACTCTTCGTGGCCCGTCCTGCGGCGCCGATGGTCCGCGCGTCCCCGGGAGAGCGCTTCGGTGACCATGGACATCGCCAGGGTCTCCTTGCTCGGAAAGTAGTTGAACAGCGTGCCGGCCGCCAACCCTGCCGCGTCGGCGATGTCCCGGGTGGTGGTGTCCTCGAACCCCCGGGCGAGGAAGAATTCCGCCGCCCGCTCCAGGATGCTGTTCCGTGTCTCCCGCTTGGCTTGCTCCGTTACGCGCATGACGGACTCCCATGAATATGAGCATGCTCACTTTACTTTATGCCGGAATCCCTGGCAACAGGAAAATGGTTCATACCGCGCCGAAACCGGCCTCGATTTTCAGCCAACCACGCACTGGAATCCCCAAGTTCCACATACCGGATCTATTGTGAAAGCAGGCCACCTTGACCTTATAAATTATTCTTGACAGACTAATATGATATAACTATATTTTCAGTATAGGCTGATATATCAGCTTACGAGTAGGCTTCAAGTCGCATGAAAGGGGGGCGATCGAATGTATAAGAGGTCGAAAGGAGCATCCTGCTGCGGGCCTGAAGGGAAGGTGTTCGCCGGCTGCCGGGTCGAATCGCTCATTACGGTCGACGAACGCGGGCAGACGGTGCTCCCCAAGGAACTGCGCGACCGGGCGGGCATCAAGGGCGGCGACAAGCTGGCCGTGATCAGCTGGGAGAAGGAGGGGAAGGTCTGCTGTCTCTCGCTAATCAAGGTGGAAGAGTTCAGCGGAATGGTCAAGGGGGTGCTCGGCCCCCTGATGGGTGAACTGCTGACAAAGGAATGAAGGAGGATATGAAAATGGAAGAGATCAAGGTCAGGAAATACGTTCGCGAACGGTACGCAGGCATCGCCCGGCAGGGAGGATCTTGTTGCGGAACGGACACGGCTTGCGGAACCGGCGGAGCCGTCGAAAAGGCGAGCCGCAAGATAGGGTACTCTGAAGATGAACTCAAGGCGGTCCCCGAAGGCGCCAACCTCGGGCTGGGTTGCGGCAATCCCATCGCCCTCGCCTCGCTAAGGGAGGGGGAAACGGTCCTGGACCTGGGTGCAGGTGCGGGTTTCGACTGCTTTCTGGCTGCACGGGAGGTCGGACCATCGGGCCGCGTGATCGGCGTGGACATGACCCCGGAGATGGTCGAGAAGGCGCGGGGGAACGCAAGAAAGGGCGGCTACGAAAACGTCGAATTCCGGCTCGGGGAAATCGAGAACCTTCCGGCGGCCGACGGCTCCGTCGACGCCGTTATCTCCAACTGCGTCATTAATCTCTCCACGAACAAGGAAAGGGTCTTCGCCGAGGCATACCGGGTGCTCAAGCCCGGCGGCAGGGTCATGATCTCGGACCTTGTGCTTTCACGGGAGTTGCCGGCAGGCATGGCCGGCTCGCTCGCCGCCTACGCCGGCTGCATCGCGGGCGCCGTCCTGCGTGACGATTACCTCCGACTCGTGGAAGAGGCGGGGTTCAGGGAAGTGAGCGTCATCCATGAGAGCCTGTTCGAAATCGGGGAAAGCGGGACGGAAGATTATGCCCGTAATATCGCCGGGAGCTTCGGCATTCCCATTGAGGAAATACGCGAAGCCGCGTCGGCCGTCTTGAGCGTACGTGTCTTCGGCAGGAAGCCGGGTTAACCTCCGGAGATCGGCGCGATCTACGAATACGGAATCAATCGAGGAGCCACCGCAATGCTGCCGCGAAACCAGAAGAAGGCGTATTCCGACTTCTACGATTCGGCGCGACGCAACGAATTTCTGCCCGAAAAGACGACGGTCATGGTTCATCTCGCCGCCGCCATGGCACTGGGATGCTATCCCTGAATGGAACACTACCTTGGCGTGGCCAAGGAATCCGGCGTTTCGGCGGAGGAAATCGGCGCGGTCCAGGCGATCGTAATGGCCGTGTCCGCCGGAAGGGTCAGGGCCCAGTTCCGGGAAGCCCGAGGGAAGGGGAACCCCCTGAAGGAGGACCCCCCCTGCAAGTGCTGACGCGGATCCCGATGGGATGACCGCAGGAGAGGAACATGTTGGAGATACGAATTCCGAAGAAGAACATTGTAAACGTGGATGGCCCCATGGCGGGAGTGGAGATCGCCTGCGAATCCGGCGATGCATGGATCACGCAATGTTGCGACTCGAGGGATTACATGCTGACATCCGGTATGGTTTTCGCGGCCCGAAGGGATGGACGGATAACCGTGCAGATTATAAAGGATGGGATAATCTCCATCAGGCTCCGCAGCAGGGCGACGGGGGAACTCCGACGCCGTCTGTCCTGGAAGAGGTTGAGATGCCGTCTATCGACGCTTATTCCCAAAGGACGTTGAGGTCCTTCACGGTGCGAAGGCGTGTCGATGCACCCTGGATCGACGGCTTCGTGGTTACCGCATCCGGCAAAGTGCCGAGAGTACAGACCGCGCTGGACTTTCGCGATTGTCTCGGCTCCGTTAAGGCGCGCTGGGATATCGGACGAATGAACTACCGTGTGCCCCCGGGGCTGTACGCGGCCGGAAATCCCGGTATCGGATCCACGGTGCTCGTTTCCGCCAACTACAAGATGAGCTTCGACCGGCTACGCAGCGTGCTCCCGGGCCGGGACGCCTGGATCCTGGTGCTCGACACCGACGGTGTCAACGTCTGGTGTTCGGCGGGCAAGGGCACCTTCGGCACCGACGAAATCGTCCGTCGTGTACAGGAAAGCGGGCTTGAGAGAGTGGTTTCGCACCGCACCCTCGTGGTCCCGCAGCTCGGGGCGCCGGGAGTGAGCGCGCACGAGGTCCAAAGGCGATGCGGGTTCCGGGTGGAATATGGCCCGGTCCAGGCGGAAGACCTGCCCGCTTTCCTGGATTCCGGCATGAAGGCGTCTCCCGACATGCGAAGAGTGAGGTTCCGGTTGCGGGACCGGGCTGTGTTGATTCCCGTGGAACTGGTCATGGGAGCGAAATACGCGGTGCTCCTGGCGCTGGCATTCCTGCTGCTCGGCGGTGTCAGCGGGGGAGGGTACAGCCTGGCCGGCGTCCGCACCATCGGCCTGAAGAGCGCCGCCGTCGTCCTCGGCGCTTTCCTCGCCGGCGCTGTTCTCGGACCGATCCTTCTGCCCTGGCTTCCCGGACGGGCATTCTCGGCGAAGGGCGCCGCGCTGGGACTCGTTCTCGTCGCGGGGATTGGAGCATGGGACATTTTCCGGAACGGCGGAGTTGCATCTTGGCTCCATGCGGCGGCCTGGATGGCGATTACGCCGGCCCTGACCAGTTTCGTTGTGATGAACTTCACCGGGGCATCGACCTTTACCTCCCTGAGCGGAGTGCGCCGCGAAATGCGGTTCGCATTGCCGTTGCAGGTTGCTGCTGCCGCGATTGGCTTCGGATTCTGGCTGGGCGGCCTGTTCGCCGCGTGAGGTCCGGACAATGAGATACCTTGAGGACGCGGTTACGCTGGAATTCATACCTGAGAGGTGCGACGGATGCGGCATGTGCGTCAAGGTATGCCCGCACGCGGTGTTCGGGATGGAAAACAAACGCGCTGCATTGGCCGACCGCGGCGCCTGCATGGAATGCGGTGCCTGCGCGAAAAACTGCGAGCGGGAGGCAATCCGGGTGAAGGCCGGAGTCGGATGCGCCACCGCTGTCCTCGCCGGCTTGATGGCCGGAAAGGAGCCATCCTGCGGATGCTCGGGGGAATCCTCGACCTGCGGGTGAATGGAATATCCAGGCAGGCGCTCAGCCCCAAAGCACCCTGAGACCTTTCACCGCACGCAGGCGGGCATCCGGCGTCAGCAGCGGGGCTTTCATGAACAATGCGGTCGAGGCGATGATCCGGTCGGCGGGGTCGGCGTGGGTAAATCCCCTGTAACTTGCCGAGAGATGGGCGATCTCCGGCGTGATCGGCATCACCTTCAGGTTGCGGGACGTGACAAGAAGGTCGGTGAAGGTGATGGCGTCGGTGCCGGGATCCAGCCTCCCCTTGGCAACCAGCATCGCGATCTCCCATAGGGAAATGTCGCTGCAGGCCGCCGTCCCGTTCCCGGAAGCCGCATCCATTTCCTTCCGGGCTCTTCGTCCCAAACGGTTCGGATCGAGGGCATCGAAGATCATGGCGCAAGTGTCGAGAACGATCATCTCGCGGATTCCCACGCCTCTCCGATCGGAGAGATCACGTCCCCGATCCGGCACTTCTTGCGGAGAGCGGCAAGCCGCTCGCGGGCGGCCTGACTTCCACCACGGTCCGGCAGGATCCGGGCGATCACGCTTCCCCGGGAGGTGACGGCGATCTCCTCTCCTTTTCGAACCTTGCAGAGGTAGCTCGGGAGATTTGCACGAAGCTCGGTTACGTTGACTTTCAGCATCCTTACGCCTCCATCATGTACAGAACAAATGTACATTAGGTTTGGAGGTATGTCAATGCTGCCTGCTGGAATTCTGCTTGTAAGAATAGAGAGATCCGTCAGGAAAGCCGGTACTTCCGCTTCAGCTCCCCTGCGGCAAGGGATATCGAGCGCAGTTTCGCCTCGGCGACCTTCGATTCCGATACGGGGTTGTCGGCGAAAGTGGCAAAGCCGCAGTCTGGATTCAGCAGGATACGCCGGTGACCGAAGATACGGATCGCCTTTTCCGCCTTGGCGACGATTTCGTCCACCGTCTCGACCCGGCTTGCCTTCTGATTCACGACTCCAACGCCGATACGGCATTCTTCCGGGAGCCCTTTTAGAACTTCGATTTCGCCGGAGCGGGGAGTGCACAATTCCAGGAAGAACGTTCCGGCTTTCGCGGACTTCAGGTACGGCAGCAACGGACGGTAATCCCCCGAAAGCGCCACCGATTCGTCGGTCGTCCAGTTCCCGCGGCAGATATGGACCGCCGTCCGCGACGAGGGAACCCCCTTCACAACGCGATTCAGGAGGTCGACGGCGAAGGAAAGCTCATGTCGCGCATCCTTTTTCCCGCTCAATGCCCCGCACATGAACGACCGGGTCTTCTTCGCTCCTGTGAAGACGACCTCGGTGAGAACCGGTTCGTCGAACTGAACGATCGAGGCGCCTGCCGCAAGGAGAAAATGCAATTCTTCCCGCAGCACGCGGACGATGTCGTCAGCCAGGCTCTCGCGGGAATCGTATGCGCGGTCGGATACGCACTCGAGCCACATGGTGCGGGTGAGGAGATACGGCCCCGGGAGCGCCACCTTGACGGCCTTGTCCGACAACGTTTTCACGAATTCGAGTTCGTGGACCGCCAAAGGACGGCTCCTTCCCAAGGGTCCGAAGACCGCGGGATGGCGCACTTCCCCGGCGGGGACGTCGAGCGCCCGCAGCTCCTTCTCGAACTTGCCGGGATCGTCCACGAGCGGCAACAGGTCGGTCAAAGGGATGAGCTGGCAGTTGTCCAGCAGGCCGCCCACGAAGCTTGCATAGCTGTCGCGCCGCTGCTCGCCGTCGGTGACGATGTCGACACCCGCTCGAAGCTGCGCAGCTATGGAAAGACGTACCGCGTCGTCGGCCTGGGACTGGAATTCCGCTTCGGGCAGCCGTCCTTCCAGGTGCTCGTGGATCGCCCGCAGCAGCCAGGAAGGGCGGGGCCAGCTTCCGATTCCCGTGATTGATAGAGGCGGGACCTCGGGCACGTTCGCGGGCTCCGGCAGGGTCTCCGGGATCCGAACCGGAACGGCCGTTTGCGAAGGGACGCCCGGAAGCCCTGATGAAGCCGGAGTGATGGTTGTCCGCTCCCGAAGGGCTCCCTTGCAAATCAGGAAACTGCATCGGGTTCCCGACCGGGTCCACGACACCAGTTCGTTCCCGGTCATCCGGCACCAGGAGGGGAGGTCTTCCTTCACTGAAGACTCGGTGGAAAGGATTTCCAGCAGCCCTCCGCGTTCCAGCGGATCGATAGCTTTTCGGATCAACAGCAGCAGGCCGCTTCCGCAATCCAGGCTTCCGCCGTCGAAGCGGACGTCAGGCTCGAAAGGATGGCGTTCCACGGGCTTCATGCGCTTCTCACGATAAAAAAGTCAGTAGGAGATGCAGGGCGCGCCGTCCCCGAGAAACTCCACGAGCTTCGCGCCGCCTACGATCGTCGCGCCTTCCACGAGCTTCCCTTCGTCCAGCCCGCGTTTCCTGAAACAGGGGGAGCATACGTAGATCTTCCCTCCCGCCTTGACGAAATTCCCCATAAGTTCCCGTAGCGGTGCGAATCCTTCTTCATGGATGTCTTCCGCGTATCCCTTGACGGCCAGCCGGACTCCTTCCGTGCTTAAGAATACCAGGGTTTCCTTCTCGGACGCCGCGGACGCGTTGGCGACGACGAACGCAACGGTGGCCTTGTCGGAGTCGTTTTTCGCATTCGTGAGGCTGACGCAGAGCTTTCCCGCCATGTTCTAATCCTCCCTTCGACGTATCAGGTATATCGGATGTCCGCTTTCGACAAGCGCGTGCCCGGTAAGCCTGCACCAGGCGGGCAGGTCCTCCCTTGCTCCCGGGTCCGTGGCGGTCAATTTCAGCAAATCGCCCGGTTTCATCGCATTGAGCCGGAGCCGCAGCTCCATGACCAGTTCTCCGCACCCTGAATCTCCCGCATCCCATTCGACGGCAGGAGGCCCACCCGTACGTTCGCGCCCCATTCCTTCCCCCGCAACGACGGATTCGAATGACCCGCCTGCCCCGTTCCGCCAGAGACAATCGGGATTCACTGCCCGCCCGAATCCTTCCGCTTCGCCCGCGGAGAGCCAACCCGTCCGGTAACATTCCCGTTCCATGATGTACGCAAGCAACCGATCCCGAAACTCATCATGTCCGGTCCGTTGGCCGTCGGCCATGCAATCCAGGCAGTGCGGGGCGCTTCCGTAACCCATGGCGATGCACACGACCGCTTCATGGCCGCAGATCGGACGGGAGCAAACACTGCAGGGATTCCCCCGCAGCCGCTCCGCGCCATGGAGCACAGCTTCCGTGCGACTCGTGTCGTCGTAACCGGGATTCACGGCCGTATGCCTCCCCGTTTCGATGCGCCCTATATCCGCCCTGCCGGAAACTCCGTATCAAAGTATTCCCGATCGACCCGGTGAAATCAAATTGATAAAAATCATAATTGCGATAGGATCTATCGGTAAAAACGATGGGGGAGGAATGAACCTCAAGCGGCTCGAGGTCTTTCTCGCGGTAGTCGACTGCGGGAGTTTCTCGAAGGCGGCACGCGCCGTCCACGTGACCCAGTCCACCGTCAGCCAGCACATCGCCTCGCTCGAGGAACTGCTGGGGTCGAAACTCCTCGACCGCACTCCCAGGGGGATCCTCCCCACGGAAAGCGGGAAGATCCTCTTGAGGCATGCAAGGAAGATCGTTGCGGAGACAAGGGAGATTCCCCGGGCGATGAAGCGCCTCGCGGGGCTCGAAGACGCCGTTTTGACGATCGGCGCAAGCAACATCCCGGGAAATTACGTGATCCCCGAAGCGATCCCTTCGTTCCTGGCTCGATATCCGCGGGTCTCGATAACCGTCATACAGGGCGACAGCAGGGAAACGGTGGAACGGATAAAGCAGGAACGTGTGGAGATCGGGATCGTGGGAACCCGATACGCGGACAAGGATCTCCTTTTCACTCCTCTCGGGCGTGAAGTTCTCATGCTGGCGGCGGGAGGGGAGTACGGAAGTGCAAGAGGGAAACCCATAACGATGGACGAATTGGCGAAATTACCTTATGTGGCGCGGGAGCCGGGTTCCGGAACGCAGAAAACCGTCCAGGACGCTTTGATCCGCGCCGGGGCCGAGCCATTGAACGTCCGTATATGCCTGGGCAGCAACGAAGCCGTCAAGCGGGCGGTAGTTAACGGCATCGGGGTTTCTTTCATATCGGAGACTGCGATCCGCGGAGAAATCGAATCGGGTGAACTGTTTGCCCTTTCCGTCAAGGGGCTCGATCTCTCGCGTTCCTTCCACATCGTCAGCCGCTTGCGCCGGGAGTTGTCTCCGCAGGCCGCCGCGTTCAAAAACATGCTTTTGGAACTGCACCGGCGACGTAGACCCCGCAGATAAGCGAGGGAGGATCCCATCCGATTGGGTCGAAACCATCCCGGCGCGCGGGGCATCTCGTAGGTGAATCCGACGCCCGCATTTCCCGAATGGGGGCCATTATCAGGCGAGGAGGAAGCCATGCAGGAGAGGAAAGGGCTTGTGACCTTAAAGGGGAATCCGGTGACACTGCTCGGGCCGGAGATCAAGGTGGGGGACAAGGCCCCGGACTTCCGCGTGGTGGACAACGCGCTCGCACC
This sequence comes from Deltaproteobacteria bacterium, assembly GCA_016218975.1. Classification (NCBI taxonomy): domain Bacteria; kingdom Pseudomonadati; phylum Myxococcota; class Myxococcia; species Deltaproteobacteria bacterium. The sequence continues at coordinate 140,812 of JACRCO010000053.1, read as the reverse complement.
CGTGACCCTTGGAGATTTCAAGGGGAAGATCAAGATCGTGAGCGCCGTCGGTTCGCTTGACACCGCGACTTGCGACACCGAGACCCGCAAATTCAACCAGGAAGCGGCGAATCTTCCCGGAAACGTGGTGATTTTGACCGTCAGCATGGACCTGCCCTTCGCGCAAAAGCGCTGGTGCGCGGCCAACGGCATCGAGAAGGTTAAAACGCTTTCCGATTACCAGGACCGTTCCTTCTCGGAAAACTACGGCGTGCTTGTCAAGGAAACCAAACTTTTGGCCCGCTCCCTGTTCGTCATCGACGAGAAAGACACCGTTCGCTATATACAGCGTGTGAAGGAGCTCACGGCTGAACCCGATTACGACGAGGTGCTCAAAGCGGCGAAGGGGATCGCCGGTTAGGGATTTATTGCTTAATCATCCTTCTTGATCCGGACCACCTGGCTGACGCCGGGGAGCGCTTCGACCTCGCGCGTGTCGAGCGTTTCCGTATCGCCGATCACGCCGATGATGATGCGATTTGCGCCCGTCGACTGATGGATGTCGAAGCCGTGATCGATCAGGTACGCCTTGATGGCGTCCAGTTCCTCTTCCGGCGCGTTCTTCTTCGTGATGATCAGCATTCGTCACTTCCTTCCCGTTGCGACATGATACGCTCCAGGCGGCGCGATTCGTCGACGACCCTCTCGAACAGCCGGACGATGGCGCCGTCATCCAACGGCCCCGGATTGTCACCCTTCATCCGTGCGAAGATGCGCTTCTCCCGGGCAGGGTCGTAAACGGGAATCCCCAACCCCTTCTTGATGTGGCCTATTTCCAGCGCCAGCCGCGCGCGCTCGTTGAAGATCCGCAGAAGAACGTCGTCCAGCAGGTCGATCCGTTTCCTTACATCGTCGATGTCCACATCCACCTCCCCAACCACCTTCCCGATAATATAGTCCCGGAGTCTTTCCGGCAACGTGAAGCGCAGTTGGAGCGCAGTTGAAAATCCCGGCGTGGCCGTGTTAAAGTGCCGTGAAGTTTGTGGCGATGGAGTTCGCCTGAAACCGCCTGTCGATCGGACGGCTAATAACTCCTGCGATGACGAAACGTCGCAGGAGTTTTTTTGTTTCGGGCGGCGACCATGGTGAGAAATGCGGGCTTAGGGAGGAAAAAAGATGCAAGAAGCGGCTTTAGCACTGGGGATGGCGGCGCTGATCTTCGCGGCGTCGGTCATCTCCATCAAGGCGGCTGTATCGGTAGCGATCGTGGAGATAATGGTGGGGGTGATCGGGGGGAATTTCCTGGGTTTGCATACGACGGAATGGGTCGACTTCCTTGCGGGGTTCGCCGGAATCCTGCTGACGTTCCTCGCAGGCGCCGAGGTGGACCCCGATCTATTCCGGGAAAAGTTCAAGGAGAGCATGTGGATCGGATCGCTTTCCTTTTTTGCGCCGTTCACACTGGCCGTCCTTTTCTGCTATTACCTCGGCGGCTGGTCCTGGAATGCATCGCTCATAGCCGGATGCGCACTTTCCACCACATCGCTTGCCGTCATATACGCGGTTCTCGTGGAAACGGGATTGACCGAAACGCCGATCGGAAAGCTAATAATGGCCGCTTGCTTCGTCACCGATATCGGGACAGCGCTTGCGCTCTCCCTGGTATTCGCCGAGGGGAATGTATATACGATCGTCTTCGTGTTTGTCTCTGCGGGGCTGATTTGGCTTGGACCCAAATTCATCCCGTCCCTGTTCAAGCGCTTCGGCAACCGGGTGATAGAACCGGAGGTCAAGTTCCTGTTCCTCCTGTTGTTCTTATTCATGTATATCGCCAAGTTGGGCAAGAGCCATGCCGTCCTTCCCGTCTTCGTCTTCGGGTTGGCCCTTTCCAGGTATTTCCGGGGGAACCGGGACCTGCAGCGCAAGGTCCGTATCATCGGGTTCGCAATGGTCACACCCTTCTTCTTCATCAAGGGAGGGATGAACGTGAACCTGCAAGATCTCGCCGCAAACATGGGCCTGCTGGGGGGTCTGTTCGCGGTGAAGATGGTGGCGAAGATCGCCGGCGTCTATCCCCTGGCGAAGAAATACGCGCCGGAGGATGCCTCCTACACGACGCTCCTGATGAGCACGGGGCTCACCTTCGGCACGATCTCCTCGATGTACGGCCTGTCGGCGGGCTTTATCGACAGGACCCAATTTTCCCTGCTGGTGGCAACCGTCATTCTCACCGCGGTGGTGCCGACTTTCATCGCCCAGCGGTGGTTCGAACCGGAACCGCCGGAAGCGGAATATGTCTATGAGGCCATTCCCGAAGGATCGCAAAGGGAGGAAAGATAATGTATTCGAAAATCCTGGTCGCCCACGACGGTTCCGAGCATGGGTGGAAAGCGCTTGCGGCGGGGTTGTCCGTGGCAGCCAAATTCAAAGGGGTCGTCCATTGCATCTCCGTCCGTGAAAAACTTCCTGTGTACGCGGCCACCGTCGGCGAGGTGATGGAGGCGAGCAGCGAGGCAAAGGCGTTCTTCGACGATCTCACCGCGCGGGCGCAGGAAGAAGCGGAGAAGGCGGGAGTGCCACTGACCGTAAAAATCCTTTCGGGCCATGAAGTGCAGGCCATCCTGGAGTACGCGAAATCCGGGAATTTCGACCTGATGGTCATCGGATTCATGGGGCTTTCCCATCTGTACGACCGGATCTGGGGGAGCACATCCCAGAACCTCGTGAGGTTGTCTCCTTGCACGGTGATCATCGTGAAATAGGGGGAGTCGCATCCCTCCAGGCATGTCCGTACCGTCGGACGGTTGAAGCCGTCCCCGATACGCCTTCCCATTGCGTGTGCGATTGCGCAGGGGGGATACCCATAGGTGTGAGCGGGGAGGACGATCCCCGTATGGTTGAAATATGCGGGCCATGCAATATCCCGCCGGAGATCGACCCGTTCCGCAACCTCCGCTCCTGCCTTTTCCTGGTACCGGTGAGAATATGGGAAGTTGAGGGAGAAGCTGACTATGCGTATAACAAGGTATCGGGAGGCGTTGACGGCGCGGCGGACCCGTCGGGTATCGCCGATAACCCAGGCGGAGGATTGACACGATGGGCAATTCCAACCTGAAAACGAACGCCGCCGATTCCCGGCAGGCGGTCGTCTCCCGTCTCGAACGCATCTGCCGCGAGTTTCGCGTCGATTCCCTTCTCCCACAGCTCCGGGCCGGCGAGGAGGTGCTGCGGGAGCACGGAGTTGTGGACGTCGCCGTTCTCGGCCAGTTCAAGGCCGGCAAGAGTTCATTCCTCAACGGTCTCATCGGCAGGAATGTTTTGCCCGTCAACGTTCTCCCGGCCACCGCCGTGATCACCCGGATCGGACACGGGCCGTCGGAGCGCGCCGCCGTCCGGCATCAGAACGGGAGCGATGAGGAGATCCCTCTCGATGACCTGTCCGAATTCGTGACCGAGCAGAAGAATCCCGGGAACGAAAAGGAAGTATCGATCGTGGACGTGGAGCTGCCGGCGTTGGTGAGTTTTCGCGGGATGAGGTTCGTGGATACCCCGGGGCTGGGGAGCATTTTCGCTCACAACACGCAGGTCTCCATGGATTGGCTTCCCCGGGTCGGGGGGGCGCTCGTCGCCGTGAGCGTCAACCATCCCCTTTCCGAACAGGACCTCAATCTTCTGCTGGAAGTGTTCCGGCACACCCCCGAGACGGCGATCCTTCTGACGAAGGCAGATCTTGTCTCTGCCGAACAGCTTGAATCGGTCGTCGAGTTCACGAAGCGGCAGGTCCACCGGCACACGGGAAAGGACGTGGCGATCCTGCCGTTCTCCAACCGTCCCGGCTTCGACAACTTGCGGAGCGCTGTCCGGGACCACCTCTTCCGCCGGATCGTCGAACGGCGGGAGGAAACATTCGAGGAGATCGTCGTACACAAGATCCGGTTCCTCATCGGCGGATGCCGGCAATATCTGCTTCTTGCGAACCATGCCGCGGAAGCCGCGGGGAAGGCGCGGGAGGACCTGCGGGAGGCAATGTCCCGCGAGGACGGCGATCTCGGGTTCGTGAAGGCCGAGATCGGCCTGAAGGTCCGCGACCTTGAATCCCGCGTGCGGACGGTTGCCGGGGAGCGGTTCCATTCGTATCACGCGGAGATCCGGAACCTGATGAACCGGGATCTCGACGAGGTGGAAAAGGAGTGGAGGGGAAACCTGGCGAAGGTGACGAAATCGTTCCGTGAGTGGCTGCTCGTATCCCTCGGGGAACGGCTCGCGGAGGTCTCTTTTTACGGTGAAACGCACCTCGCGGGGTTTCTGGTCGAAGCTCAGTCCGGCTTCCAGCGATCGGTCCGTGCGTTCCAGGACCGGCTGGGGAAGGAGATCGAGCGCGCCCTGGGGATTTCCTTCACCGGGGCGCAGTTCCATGCCGAGATCGAGGAACCGACGCGCCCCGACGTCCGGGTAGGGAAGACATTCGATACGCAGATCGACCTGCTCTGGTTCCTGATCCCGATGGGAATTTTCCGGGGATTCGCGTTCCGCCACTTCCGGAAGCAGATAGTCTGGGAGGTGGAAAAGAACCTATCCCGTCTTGCCTCCCAATGGTCCGACGCCGTGAACCGTTCGATCGGCGGCCTCGCCCGCCAATCGACGGAGTTCATGGGGGACGAGCTCGCAACGATCCGGGGTCTCGTCGAGAACGCCGAAGACCGTAGAGGCGATATCAGGGAAGCCCTGGAAGAGCTGCAACGGCTTGAGGCCTCCCCGTCTTCGGGTTAACAGAAAAAGAATCCGGCCTCCCGTCGTTTCTCTTTCCCGGTTTTCGCATCTTATTATTCCATGCCCCCTTGCAGCCGACGGTGCCGACAAAAAAGACCAAGCGCCCGCGGCTGAAGAGGGGCTGTCGGATGGTACAGCCTACGGTCGCTTAAAAAAAATAAGCGCCCGCGGCTGAAGAGGGGCTGTCGGCCGGAGAATGCCGCATGGGTCTCGCGGAAAAGAAATGCGTCCCCTGCCGGGGCGGGGTTTCCCCCTTTCCGGAAGAGGAAGCGCAGGCATTCCTGGAGGAAACTCCCGGATGGACGATTGCGGGGGGAGCTGCGAAGATCGAGCGAACATTCCGTTTCAAGGATTTCGCGTCGGCAATGGATTTCGCCCGCAAGATCGGTGACCTGGCGGAACTTGAAGGCCACCACCCCGACATTTCGGTCGGATGGGGTTACTGCACGGTATCCTTCCATACGCACAAGATCAGGGGGCTGCACGAGAACGATTTCGTCATGGCCGCGAAGGTGAACGCGTTGGCGGGGGAATAGAAAAGGGCAGGAGGTTGGCCCCCTGCCCCGGGTATACCGCGTGCGGATCGTTCGTTACTTCTTCGGCGCCATCGGCTCCGCGGGCTTCATGGGCTCTGCCTTCTTCTCGTCTTTCTTCTCTTCCTTCTTGTCGGCCTTCTTCTTCGCTGCCTTCTTCTTGGCCGGCTTCTTCTTCTTCTCTTCCTTCTTCTCGCCTTCCTTCTTCTCAGCCGCAGGAGCAGCCTTCGCCGGCTCGGCCGGGGCCGCAGCCTTGGGCTCCGCCGCCATCACGGTGCCGAAGCACGTAACGGCGAACACCAACGCCACCATCAACGCCAGGAACTTCTTCATCTTTACCCACCTCCAAAGGATATAATCGAATCGCAATGTATCTGACTCAAGGATTATGCCAAGATTGGGCTAAAGCAAAACTGCATGAAACGTAAGGATATTTTATTTCAGGAAGGATTGATGTCGCTCCGTTGGTTACCCGAATCGGGAGTCGTTTCCCCAAATGGGGAAGGTCGAAGCCGGGCGGGTGTGCAGCCTCAATGTTCCGGCGGTGATAAGAAACAGTTCGCGCCCGAATTTGAATTTTCTTCGGCAGGAATTCCGCTCCTTTTCCGCTTGCCAAGTTGCGGAGGGAAGTATATGATTCCATACTTTCGGTTGCGGAAATCTCCCTACAGGGGAAGGGTGTGGCCAGACTCAAGCTTTTCTCGGGTAACGCCAACGTGGAGCTGGCGAAAGAGATCTGCGCGTTTCTCTGCATTCCGCTTGCGGCCGCGGAAGTGCGGCGGTTCAGCGACGGCGAGATCAACGTGGAGATCCGGGAGAACGTGCGCGGCGTGGACGTGTTCATCGTCCAGCCGACCTGTCCTCCCGTGAACGACAACCTTATGGAGCTGCTGATCCTGATGGACGCGCTCAAGCGCGCATCCGCCAAGCGGGTGACGGCGGTCATTCCGTATTACGGGTATGCCCGTCAGGACAGGAAGGTGCTTCCCCGCGCACCGATCACCGCCAAGCTGATCGCGGATCTCCTGACCGCTGCGGGAGTCTCGCGCGTTTTGACGGTTGACCTCCACGCCGGCCAGATCCAGGGCTTTTTCAACATTCCGGTGGACCACTTGTACTCCGCGCCGGTGATGCTCGATTACATAAAGGCAAACTACGGGAACGACATCGTCATCGTGTCCCCCGACGCGGGAGGAGTGGAGCGTGCGCGCGCGTTCGCCAAGCGCCTTCATTCGCCCATGGCGATCATCGACAAGCGGCGCATAATGCCGAACGTCGCCGAAGTGATGAACATCATCGGAGATGTGGAAGGCAAAACGGCGATCCTTCTCGACGATATGGTCGATACGGCGGGAACGCTCGTGATGTCGGCCAACGCCCTTAAAAAGGAAGGCGCAAAACGGGTGTTCGCGCTGGCCACTCACCCCGTCCTCTCCGGGCCTGCGATCGAGCGGCTCGAAAAATCCGATATCGAAGAGCTGGTGGTCACTGACACCATTCCTCTCGGAGCGAAATCATCGTGCAGGAAGCTCAGGGTGCTGTCGGTGGCCGGATTGTTGGGAGAAGCCATAAAGCGTATCCATTTCCACGATTCCGTCAGTTCATTGTTCGTATAGGGATATAAGGAGCGAAGACATGGCCATGATGGAACTGGCGGCGGCCCGCCGCCAAGGCACCGGCAAGGAGATCAACCGGAAGCGGCTCGTGCAGGGAAAGGTTCCGGGTATCATATACGGGAAGGGGCTCGAGACGCGGGCGCTGGAATTCGAGCGGCGCTCCCTGGAGAAATTCCTTACCACCGCCCGGCGGGGGACGGTGGTCGTCAAGATGAACGTGGAGGGAGATTCCGGTGCGAGCGAGTCGTTCGCGGTCCTCAAGGAAGTGCAGACGGACCCGCGGACGGACCGTGTCATCCACGTGGACTTCTACGAGGTGGCGCTCGGCCGGAAGTTCCGGATCGAAGTGCCGATCAAGCTGCGGGGCAAGGCGGCCGGGATCGAGCTTGGCGGCGTTATGGAGCAGGTCGTCCGGTCGCTTGAAGTGGAGTGCACGCCGGACAACGTTCCCGAGTTCATCGAGTTGAACGTGTCGCACCTCGGGATCGGCCAGTCCATGCAGCTTGGGCACGTAACGTTCCCCGAAGGCGTCCAGCCGGTGGAAAAGGATATGAAGATGACCATCGCCTCGGTCCACACGCCGAGGGTCGAGGAAGTTGTAACGCCTACGCCGGAGGAAGGCGCGGAGGCTGCGGAGGGCGCCAGTGTTGCGGAGCCCGCTGAAAAGGATAAGGAAAAGCCGTAGCAGGCCGGATCTCCTGGTCGTAGGCCTGGGGAATCCGGGCCGCAGGTACGCCGGGACGCTCCACAACGCAGGGTTTCTGGCGGTGGAGCGGCTGGCGCGCTCTCTTGGAGCGAGGCTTTCCCGAACCGGGAACCTCGAGTGCGGTACGGGCGAGGCGGAAGAAGTCGCCGTCCTCCTTGCGCGGCCGCTTACGTACATGAACCTGAGCGGCGTCGCGGTTGCGCCGGTCTACAGGAACTATGCCGAATCCCCCGAGGACCTGATCGTCATCCACGACGATCTGGATATTCCCCCGGGCCAGGTAAGGCTCAAGCGGGGCGGTGGGACGGGCGGGCACAACGGCCTGCGCTCCCTTCAGGCGGAATTGGGGACTTTGTCGTTTCTGCGGGTCCGGGTCGGGGTCGGAAGGCCGCCGGAAGGTGTGGACCCGGCGGACTACGTTCTTTCGCCGCCGGCTACTGAGGTCCGCGAAATTTTTCTCGGCGGAGTCGCCGCCGCCGGGGAGGCCGTCCGGGATATCATGAGAGACGGTTTCGACAAGGCGATGACGCGCTGGAACGCAAAACGCACCTGTCCCTCCCCGAAAACGGCGGAGGGCGAAATACTCCTTGCTCCCGGCGGAAAGTCCGGGGGCTCGATCAGCCGAAAGGAGGCTAAGAATCCCAATGCCGAAGAAGTATGAAACCGTCATTCTGTTCGACCCCGAACTCCCCGAAGAGCGCCGCAAGGAGTTCCTCGCCAAACTGGCGGGGGTGGTCGCTTCATACCAGGGGGAGGTCCTGAAGCAGGACGATTGGGGAAACCGCAAGATGGCCTACCAGATCCGCAAGAAGGTCAACGCGTTCTACACGTTCCTCACCTACTCCGGAAACCGCGGCGTAGTGGAGGAAGTGGAGCGCAACATAAAGATCTTCGACGGGATCCTGCGCCATATGACGTCCCGCGTGGAAATGGAAATCAAGGGGAAGGCGGCGGCCGCCGAGCCCCCGTCCGCACCGGAAGAACAGGCGCCGGCGGAAGGCGCGCCTCCGGCCGCACCGGCCCAGTAGGAGACCCCTATGGTCACTTTCAACCGGGTCATCCTGGCCGGAAATCTCGTCCGGGATCCGGAGATTCGTTATCTGCCCTCCGGCCTCTCGGTAACCAGCTTCGGGATCGCGGTGAATTCCCGCTTCCGCCAGAACAACGAGGTCAAGGAAGACGTGTCCTTCTTCGACATCGTGGTGTTCGGCAAGCAGGGGGAAAACTGCGCGGAATACCTTTCCAAGGGACGGCCCGTCCTGGTGGAGGGGCGGCTCCGGCAGCGGCGGTGGGAGACTGAAGGGGTCAAGCGCAGCAAGATCGAGGTGGTGGCGCAAAACGTCCAGTTCCTCGGCGCGCCGGGCGGCGGGCAGGGGAAGGGCGCCCAGGAAGGCGCGTCCGCGCCGGCCGCCGAAGGCATCGACGACGACACTCCGTTCTGAGCGACGGTACGAAACGATACCATTCAAATGATGGATAACCAGGAGGAACAGGAACGATGAGCGCGATGATGAGACCCCGGCATAACGGTCCCCGCGAAGGAGGCGGGCCGGGAGGGCCGAAGAAGCGTTACGTCAGGAAAAAGTTCTGCCGGTTCTGCGCGGAAAAGGAACTTCAGCTCGACTACAAGAACGTCTACATGATCAAGCAGTTCATTTCCGAGCGCGGGAAGATCGTCCCACGGCGCATCTCGGGGGTCTGCGCCAGCCACCAGCGGAAGCTGACCGTAGAAATCAAGAAGGCTCGCATCGTGGCCCTGATCCCGTTCACCGCCACGCAGGTCCGGTAGGAGGGGGGCATGAAGGTCATTCTGCGCGAAGATATCGAGAAGCTGGGGAAGGCGGGCGACATCGTCAAGGTGGCCGACGGGTACGGGCGCAATTTCCTGATCCCGCGGCGGCTGGCCGTGACTGCGAACCTCCGGAACCTGAAGACACTCGAGCACGACAAGCGGGTGATCGAGGCCAGGGTGAAGAAGTCCCTCAAGGCGGCCGAATCGCTGGCGTCGAAACTCGCGGCCGTCTCCGTCACTATCCCCGCCAAGGCGGGCGAGGAGGGAAAGCTTTTCGGCGCGATCACGTCACGGGACATTGCCGAGGCGCTCGAAAAGGCAGGCGTCCCGGTCGACCGGAAGCTTGTCCAGCTGCCCGATCCCATAAAGCATCTTGGAGATTACAAGGTGAAAGTGAAGGCGGGGGGAGACCACCTTCCCGAAATCTCCGTGAGCGTGGTGGCGGAATCGTAGCGATTCAAGGGCGCGGGAGGTGTCAATGAACGGTTCGCGGCCGACGCCGTCTCCCGGCACCGACACCTCCCTGCTCCGTGTTCCCCCGCACAACCTTGCCGCCGAACAGGCGGTGCTCGCATCCATTCTTCTCAACAACGACCTCATGAACTCCGCGCTGGAGATCCTGCGCGCGGATGACTTCTACCAGGGGTCGCATCGAACCCTTTTCTCCGCGATGGTCGACCTGTACGACAGGGGACGTGCGATCGATCAGCTCACCCTTTCCACCGCCCTCAAGGACCGGGGGGTGGAGGAGGAAGTCGGCGGGCTCGCGTACCTCTCCGATCTCATCCAGAACGTTCCCACTTCCGCCAACATAGGCGAATACGCACGGCTGGTGAAGAACACCGCGATCCTTCGAAAAGCGATCGCAGTGGCGCAGCAGATCAGCACCTCGGCGTTCCAGGGGGTCTCCGAGGTCGACGAGTTCCTCGACCAGACGGAGCAGGCGATCTTCGCGATCGCCGAGGAGAAGATCAAGCCCTCCTACTATTCGATGGCGGAGATGGCCAAGGAGTCGATGAAGGAGATCGAGAAGCTCTACGAGAAGAAGGAGCTGATCACAGGGGTTCCTTCGGGCTTCCGGGATCTCGACCAGCTCACTTCCGGCTTCCAGCGGTCGGACATGGTCATCGTCGCGGCGCGCCCCAGCATGGGGAAGACCGCCTTCTGCCTCGATGTCGCCCGGAACGCGGCGATAAGGTACAAGCTGCCCGTGGCGATCTTCTCGCTGGAAATGAGCCGCCACCAGCTCGCGCTCCGGATGATCTGCTCCGACGCGCGCGTCAACTCCCGCAAGATGCGGAGCGGGTACCTGGCGCAGGAGGAGATGAACCGGATCGTCGCTTCGGTCGGCAGGCTCTCCGAAGCACCGATCTTCATCGACGACTCCGATTCCCTCACCGCCCTCGAGCTGCGGGCGAGGGCGCGCAGGCTAAAGAAAGAGAAGGACATCGGGCTGATGGTGGTCGACTACCTCCAGTTGATGCGGGGGGCGACCTTCCGAGGTTCCTCTGATAACCGCGTGCAGGAGGTATCGGAGATCTCCCGCTCACTGAAGGCGCTTGCGAAGGAGCTGAACATCCCTCTCCTTGCCATCTCGCAGCTCAGCCGCAGCGTGGAAAATCGCACGGATAAGCGCCCGCTGATGTCTGATTTGAGGGAGTGCGTGACGGGTGATACTCTCGTCATGACGACGGATGGCTGCAGGGTGCCCATTCGGGAACTGGTGGGAAAACAGGCCGAAGTTTGGGCGATGTCCTCCGAGGGGCGCATCGTCCCCGCATGGAGCGACAAGATCTGGTCCGTGGGAGAGAAGCCGGTAATGCGGATCACCCTGGCGAGCGGTCGCACCATCCGTGCCACGGAGGAACATCTGCTTTACGGAGCCTGCGGATGGGTGCGCGTAAAGGATATGAAACCGGGCGAGCGGCTTGCGATTGCCCGCAGGGTCCCCGAACCCTCCCGCATCGTCCGGTGGCCGGAAGACAGGATTGCCTTGCTGGGACAACTCGTCGGTGATGGCAGCTATCTGAGCAATCAACCGATGCGGTATACGACCGCTTCCGAAGAAAACAGCCTTGCCGTTACCCAGGCGGCTGAAAACGAGTTTGGAGCGAAGGTGACCCGTTATCGGGGGCGGGGAAAATGGCACCAGTTGATGATCAGCGGGAACGGCAACCGCTGGCATCCGGCCGGTGTCAATCTTTGGTTGCGCGAACTGGGGATCTTCGGACAGCGGTCGCACGAAAAGAGACTACCTGCCGAGGTCTTCCGATTCGACAACGAACAGATTGCGTTGTTGCTGAGGCATCTCTGGGCGACGGACGGAAGCATATGTTGTCGCAAGGAGGGATCCAGGGGGTCGGCGGGAGTGTATTTCTGTTCGTCAAGCGAAGGTCTGGCGAAAGACGTGGCCGCACTTCTGTTGCGGCTTGGAATCGTTTCCAGGATACGCACGGTGCATAAAGCAAATTACCGCCCGGTTTTCAATGTGTATGTCTCCGGCGCCGAACAACAGAAACATTTTTTGGAGACGGTAGGAGCATTCGGTCCGCGAATCATTCCAGCCGATAAACTTTGGAACGAATTGGCGTTCGTCGAGTCGAATACCAATGTGGATACCTTGCCCGAGGAAGTGTTCCAGCATGTGAAGAAAGCAATGAATGCCATGGGAATATCCCAACGTGCAATGGCAGAATTGCGCGGCACTTCCTATGGAGGTAACGCGCATTTTGCTTTCGCGCCTTCTCGAGATACGCTTGCGCAATACGCCGGTCTCCTCGATGATGCTGCTCTTCTTAAGTGGGTGAACAGCGATTTGTTCTGGGATCGGGTGGTTGACCTGAAACAGGATGGAGCCGAGGAAGCGTTCGATTTAACGGTTCCGGGACCATCCTCATGGCTTGCGGACGGAATAATTTCTCATAATTCCGGGGCTTTAGAACAGGATTCGGACTTGATACTATTTATCTATCGGGAAGAAATGTACGAAAAGGAAAACACCCCTGAAGACAAGAAAGGGATCGCCGAAGTGATCGTCGGGAAGCACCGCAACGGCCCGACCGGCGACGTCAAACTCGCTTTCCTTAACCCTTACACCCGCTTCGAAGACCTGGCGAAGGATTACGAATAACCCGCCGTTCGCCGTTTCCGATTAATCCGGCAATCACGGCCTGTCAATGAAGCCGGGAAAATTCACCCCGGTGCAAACTCGACAGTCATAATCGTAATATTGCCGGAATCAATGAGATTTCCCCCTGAAAACGATATTTTCGCAATGGATGGGTAATTATTTTCCTTCTGATGATGAAGATTTTCACTTTCTTTCCGATACGTCAATTCATGGATGGGTTTGAAAAAAGGCGTGAATAGCCGTAAACGAATGGGAATTTAGGTTCATTAATGCAAAAAAATAAGCCTTGGCTCAAAGGCCGTATCTGAAGGAGGAGTTCATGGGTCGGAAAAGAAAGGATTCGGGTTTTACGTTGATCGAGGTCGTCGTTGTCGTTGCGGTCATCGCGATCCTTGCCGCGATCCTCACGCCTTTCATCACGAAATACATAGAGGATTCGAGAACGGCGCGGGCAAGGAACGAAGAGCAGGTGCTCGCGGCGGCCGTGACGAACGCATATAAGGACCTCGGAAGGTGGCCGAACCGCGACACAGCCACGGCGAACTACAACGGCCTGTATACCGGCGCCACCACCCCGACCGCCGCATTCTTCGGCAGCGCAACCGGCTGGGCTGCGGCCGGAGCGGCCTGGAATCAGCTCGATACCCACCTGGTCCAGAACGGGCATACTTACACCGCCACAGGGGATAACCGGTGGAACGGTCCTTACACGGCCCAGCTCACCACCGATCCATGGGGGAGACCGTACGTCATTAACGCGCTTCAATTCGTCAGCGCGGCGATACCCCCGGTTCCCGTGTGGGTCCTCTCCGCGGGGCCGAACGGAGTCGTAGAGACGAACATCGCCGCGGCGACGACCACGCCGGGTGGGGACGACGTCGGCGTCCGCATCCGGTAGAAGGCGTCATCGGGAGGAGAGAAAAAGCCGAAGAGACACTCTTCGGCTTTTTTGTCGCCGGGGATTGCGAGAGCAGCCGGATGCCATGGATGTCCGGGAGCGGCGGTGCGGAGCAAGGAAGCGGAATAAGGATTAAGGAGAGAAGATGAAAAGGTCCGACGCAGGTGCGGCGACTGCGGCTCCCCGCAAGGGGAAGCTCCTGGGGGAGCGGCTTATCGAGGCCGGAGTCATAACCTCCGACCAGCTGCAGCTCGGGCTGCGGGAGCAGAAGCGCACCGGCGATCGGATCGGCGAGATACTGATCAATCTGGGTTTCGTCACCCAGGAGCTGATCTCCTCGGCGCTCGCCTCGGAGGCGGGCGTCACATTCGTCCAGCTCGACAACTACCTGGTGGAACCCGCCGCCACCAAGGCCGTGCCCGAGTCGCTCGCGAGGCGGCACAAGATCGTCCCGATACTGCTGGAGCCTCCCCGCTTGACGATAGCCATGGTGAACGTCTTCGACATTCTGGCCATCGACGAGGTCCACCGCGCGACCGGTTACATGATCGACGTCGTCTCGGCCGCGGAGTCGAGCATCATGGCCTCCATCGACCGGTACTACGGGGGAGGAGGTTCTCTCGAGGAGATCATCCAGAAGTCCGTCCGACAGGTGGAGTCCGGGCGGGTCTCTGACTCCGACCTCGCCGCCGGGGCGCCGATAGTCCGTCTTGTGGAACAGATCTTCCTTACCGCCGTGCAGGAAGGCGGGACAGACATCCACTTCGAGCCCGAGGAACGCATCTTCCGCGTCAGGTACCGGATCGACGGCAAACTTCGGCCCGGGCCCTCGCTCCCTAAGCCTCTCCAGCCGGCCATAACCGCCCGCGTCAAGATCATTTCGGGAATGAACATAGCGGAAACCCGCCTCCCCCAGGACGGCAAGATAAATTTCTACATCGGAAAGCGGAAGGTTGACCTGCGTGTCTCCACGCTTCCGACCTCCCACGGCGAAAACATGGTGTTGCGCGTCCTCGACCGCACGCGGCTGGTCCTGGGCCTCGAAGCGCTCGGGTTCGACGAACTGACGCTCGCAAGGTTCAAGCGCTCCATAGAAAGCAGGCACGGGATCATCCTCGTATGCGGACCCACCGGCTCCGGGAAGACGACGACCCTTTATTCCGCACTCTCCCACATAAACGCGCTCGACCGAAGCATAATCACGCTCGAGGACCCGGTTGAGTACGAGCTGCCGATCATCCGCCAGTGCCAGATCAACGTGAAGGCCGGGCTGACCTTCTCCGCGGGACTGCGGTCGATCCTGCGGCACGACCCCGACGTCATCCTCGTGGGAGAGATGCGGGACGCCGAGACGGCGGAACTCGCGATACGATCGTCCCTTACCGGCCATCTCGTCTTTTCCACGCTTCACACCAACGACGCCGCGGGCGCGATCCCCCGGCTCATCAACATGGGCCAGGAGCCGTTCCTCGTCGCTTCCTCGATCCGTGCGATCGTCGGGCAGACGCTCATGCGGACCAACTGCTCCAAGTGCAGGACGAACTACATCCCGTCGGCGGATACGCTCGATCTCGCGGGCATTCCGCGGGAGTCGGTCAATGGGGGGCTTGTCAAGGGCGCAGGGTGCGGTCAGTGCGGCGGGACGGGATTCCGCGGGCGGGTAGGCGTCTACGAGATCATGGAAGTCACGCCTGCGATCACCCGGCTCGTGATGGAGCGCGGGAACAGCCAGGACCTCCTCGCCGCCGCGAAGGCCGAGGGAATGAAGACGATGAGGGAGGACGCGGTCGCCAAGGCGTTGCGGGGCATGACCACGCTGGATGAGGCGGTTCGGGTCACGTAATGGCGCACTACGAATACAACGCAGTCGATGACTACGGAAAGAGCGTCAGGGGGACGCTCTCGGCTGCGGACGAGAACGGGCTGCGCGACGCCCTATCGATAATGGGACTCCACCTGTTGAGCGCCAGGGAGAGGAAGAATGCGGGCGGCCTGTCCCTGTTCCGGAAGAAAACGAGTCGGGCCGACCTCATCCCTTTCACCTTTCACATGAAGACGCTTGTCGCCGCCGGTGTTTCCGTCGTGGCCGCATTGGGAGACCTGGCCGACCAGACCGAACATGCCGGTTTCCGCGAAGTGATACAGGATGTAAGGAGGAACCTGCAGTCGGGGGCGTCGCTTTCCGAATCCTTCGCGTTGCACCCGGAGACGTTCCCCGAGATTTACGTGAACATCGTGCGGTCCGGGGAGACGACCGGGAATCTCGAAGCGGTCCTCGGGGACCTCGTGCGCTTCCTTACATGGCAGGAGGAGCTCTCGAAGACGATCAAGCAGGCGACATATTATCCCGCGACCGTCGTGACCGCGGTGGGGGGCCTCATATTCATCCTGTTCGCTTTCGTATTCCCGCGTTTCATGCAGGTCTTCAAGGCTGCGGCCGTCGAGTTACCGCTGCCGACGAGAATCGTGATCGCGGTAAGCGAGTTCTTCCGCGACAGGGGCCTCATGCTTTTGGCCGCCGCGGCCCTTGCCGCAGTCCTTCTCAAGCTCTACCAGCGCACGGAGAGCGGACGATTGCGGGTGGACGGCTGGAAGCTGAAAATCCCCGTTATCGGGAACCTTATACGTTCCATCG
Organism: Deltaproteobacteria bacterium; assembly: GCA_016218975.1. Taxonomy (NCBI): domain Bacteria; kingdom Pseudomonadati; phylum Myxococcota; class Myxococcia; species Deltaproteobacteria bacterium. The sequence goes on along the minus strand of JACRCO010000053.1, from coordinate 124,753 downwards.
AAGTCAGCCAGTTCAGCCACTACCTCGCTTCGCTCTTCCGTTCCGGCGTGGAGATGACCCAGTCCCTGTGGATCGTGGAAAGGCTGATCGGCAACCGCGTCATCGCGAGAGTCGTACGCAACGCGCGGGAGGATTTGATCGCAGGCGGGGCGCTTTCGGTCTCGCTGCGTAAATCGGGGGAATTCCCGCCCATGGTACTGCGGATGGTCTCAGCGGGCGAGACCAGCGGAAACCTGGACGTGACCCTCGAGAACGTATCGCAATATTACGACGAGGAGATTCCAAGGGCCGTGAAAAAGACCTTCGCGATCCTCGAGCCGGTAATCGTGCTTGTTCTTTCCACGATCGTCCTTGGAGCCGCCCTTTCCTTCTTCATGGCCCTTTACAAGATGGTAGGCGCGATGGGGGGGAAGTGATGCGGCGGAGCGGCTTCTCCCTCATCGAGGTGATCATAGTGATCGCGATCATCTCCATCCTGGCCTCCATGGCGGTGCCCTACGCCGCGAAGATAATCGACAAGTCCAGGGAGGAAACGACGCGCAAGGAGATGGAGGAGATCTCGAGCGTGATCCTCGGGGATACGAAGATCCAGACCGGAGGGTTCGTGGGCGACGTCGGCCGGCTGCCGGCGGGAATCGACCAGCTGAACGTCAGGACAGCTCCGCCTCTCCCCGCTCCGCCCCAGGGGGGGGGCGGCGGAGGATTTCTCGGCGTGAAGATCGGATGGTACGGGCCTTATGTGAACACCGGGTTCGACCCCCAGGGATACCTGAACGACGCATGGGGCACCGCCTACGCTTACGGCAACCCCGGCGCGGGACAAATCCGCAGCGCGGGGCCGGATCGGGCGATGGGGAATGCGGACGACATCATATATCCCTCCGGTTCCGTCAACATCTACGGACGCCTGCTGGTCAATCTCTACGTTTGGGACAACACCGCCGGCCAGTACCTGCCGAACCCGCAGCCCGGCGCTTTTCCGCAGATGACGGCGTCCATCGCGTTCTACTATTCGAACAACGGCAACCAGGCGACCGCGTCCATCGTGCTGCCCCCTGCGGCGGGTCCCCCGTATTCGTTCAACGGTTACCACGCGGGTTTGCACGCAGTGGCGGGCACGTGCAGGCTTTCCCTGGCGGGTCCGGTCACTTCGGGCCAGGCGGTGGTCTACGTGCCGTCCAACAACCAGCAGGCCCAACTGAATCTTTACCTGAGATGAAGAATGAGCGCGGCTCCTAAAGGGAAGATGCTGGCCCTGGAGATCACCCCCAGGCTGATCCGGGCGGTGGAGTTCGTTCCGAACACGTTTCCCGTCCAGGTCACCAGGACGGCTTCGATGGAGAGGCCCGCGGGGGAGCCTTCCGCAGTGGGGCGGGCCATGCGGGAATTCCTTTCCGGGAACGGATTCGCCGCGAAGCGGGCTCTCGTCGGCTATTCGGGGCCTGTGATCGAGCACAGGATTTACACGATCCCGCCCGTGGCGGGCGAGGCGCGGATAGAGCTGTTGCGGGGAAAGGTGGCCCAGGAGACCACCACGCCGATCGCCGAGATGAAGGTTACGGGAGAGGCGATCGGCAAATTGTCGGAAGGAGGCATCGAGCGCCAGGAAGTGCTCGCCGTCTACACCCCGGAGTTCGAGATAAAGCGGCTTACCTTCCTGCTGCTGGAGGCCGGGATCTCTCCTGCACGAATCGCCTCGATACCTCTGGCCCTTGCGTCCCTGCATCCGGAGGAAAAGAAAGACCTCCTCGCAGGGTTCCTCCATTCGGAAGCGGGCCGCTGCGTGATCGGCATTTCGGACGGCGGGAAGCTCCGGTTCTCCAGGGAATTCGCGCTTGAAGCCCCTCTCCGGCCGGTAGCGGCCCCGGAGCCGCCGGACTATAAAAACATCGATCTGGGCCAGGACCGGCAGGAGCCGGCGCCTCCGGCCGCGCAGAGCGACGCCGAAGCCATGGCCGAGCGGCTGGTGACGGAGTTGACCCGGTCGCTTCTGTACTTCAGGCAGATCTCTCGAGGGGGATCGATCAGCAATCTTTACTGGAGCGGACGTGCGCCTTCCGATGAGGCGGCGAGCCTCATAAGGGCCCGGCTCAAGCTCGAGATTTCCCCCCATCCCGCGATCGCGGCGTCCTGCGGAGTGGTGAGGGACGAAAACGCGGCCGAGTTCGGCGTTCCCATAGGACTTGCGGTTGCGGGACAGGTGCCCGGGCAGGCCAACCTGCTTCCGGAAGGATTGATGCGGCGAAAGGAGCGGCGCGGGAGCCTCATTGCATTCGCGGCCGTCCTCGCGGTGTTCGTGGCGGCCAACGCGGGGCTTTTTGCGGGGCTGCAGAAAGCGCGGAACGAGTACCGTCTCGCGCTCTCGGGGAGCGCCTCAGGGGTGCGGACAGGCGACGGAATGAAGGAGGAGTTCGGCGCATGGCTCTCCCTAAGGAAGGCCGCCGAGGACGCGACCGCGGGAGAGCGGGCGCTTTCCGCTCCCTTCAACGGCTGGAAGGCGTTGTTCGCCTCGCTCGGCGCGTCGGTACCCGCGGAGGTGGCGTTCGCGAGCCTCACCATCGAGCGTTCGGGGGACGCATTCCGCGGAGAATTGCGAGGCAAGGCACGGGGGAAAGACCCGTCGGATGCCCAGGAGAAGGTTAACGCGTTCCTCGTTGCGGTCGGAAAAACGCGGACGATCGCCGAAGCGCGTTACGCTCCACAAGAAATGCGGCCCTTAAGGGCGGAAGAGGGAAGAGGGTACGAACAGGAATTCCTCGTGAGTTTTTCACTGCCGCGCGAAGGGACAGGCGGGGGCAGATGAGAAAGCTCCTCGGGAAAAGCCCGCTGGTTCCGGTTGCCGGCGTATTGGTCCTCCTCACGGCGGTTTCGTACCTTCTCGTGTTTTCGCCGAAGATTCGGGAGATCCGAAGCCTGCGGGCGGAGGTCGCCGCGAAGGAAGCCGAGAGGGGAAACGCCCTGCGCGCCTGGGGGGATATGGCGCAGACCGCCGGCAAGGAAGGGCACGGATGGGAGGACTCCGTTCGGGAGTGGAAGGAGAAGGTGCCCGAATCGCATGAAATGGACCGGCTGATGGCGGAGATCGCCCGGCGGGCGGTTCTGCACAATCTCGGGGGGCTGCGGATCTCCGTGCCGACGGACGACAAGACTGCCGGTAGCGGCGCTGCGGAGGGGCCGGGGGCGGCTCATCCCGCTGAACAGGGCAAAGCCAACGGCTTCGGGGAGCTTCGCCTTCGCCTCGTTTTCCATTCCGGATACAAGGATATGGCTGAATTTATGGACGGCATCCCGAAAATGAAGCGGCTCCTGTCGGTCCGCAGCGTCGCGGTCAAGGAGAAAGAGGGGGAGATGGAGGCGACTGTGGATCTATCGGCGTACTACGGCATGCCGCAATGAAATCGGTGCGCGAGCTGATGGGGGACAAGAGAGTGGCGGCGGGCCTTGCGGCGTTGGCCGTTATCGCCGTCGCCGCAAGGTTTTTTTACCCCGCCGTCTCCGCAAGAACGTCTCCGGCGCAACCCTCCCCCGCGCAGGCGGCGGGGCAGAGCGCTGCGGAAGCCGCCGGTTCGGAATCGCGCGGGATTTCACCCGATCGCGGGACTGCCGGGAAGGCGCTGGCTTCCTCCCCGGCAGCGGGGGCGATCGCCTGGTCGTGGGACAGAAATCCGTTTGTACCGCAGTGGAAGGGACGGCATGCTTCCGCGGATGTGCGCGCGACCGAAACCGCCGCAGGCATGGGTGGAACGGCGAGAGACCGGGACATGCCGTCGGTCCTGCGCGGGACGGTCGTCTCGGGACAATCGGGGTTCGCGCTGTTCGGCAGCCGGATCGTTCCGGTCGGCGAACGTATCGGGATCTGGACGGTGGAGCGGGTGGAGCGCTATTCGGTGACGTTGCGCAGTGGCGGAGAGACCCGCGTGGTGGAGCTTTTCAAACCCATGCCTCGTGGCGGCAAGGGCGGAGGAGGGAACCTGTGAAAGGGAAATTCAGGGGGCGCAGACCCGTGCTGCGCGGGATGCTGTTTGCGGCATGCGCCGTCCTTGTCGTAACGCAGTGCGGATGCTACGGACGGCAAGCCTTACGGAAGGAACAGCCGGCAGGCGCCGTCGTCTCCCGGGGGGCTGCGCCGCCGGCGAAGCGGGCAGGTCAGGTCGAAGGCGCCCCTTCCGCGACCGCGCCGCTCCCGGATGCTCCGGTCGCAGGCATGGAAGGGGCGAAGCGGTCGCCCGACGAATTCCGGAAAGCCCCGCGCCGATACACGCTGGTGATGGCAGGCGCCGACGCGCGCGAGCTTTTTCTCTCCCTTGCAAAGGAGAACGACCTCAACCTCGTTCTTTCATCCGATGTATCGGGCTCCGTGACGATGGACATAAAGGGCGCGACTGCGACCGAGATCATGGACGAGGCTTGCGGACTCGTGGGCTGCCGGGTGGAGCGGGACGGAAAGACCGTGCGCGTGCTTCCTTTGAAGCGGATGACGCGGATATTCCGAGTCGACTATCTGCTGACTTCCCGCGCCGGGTCCGGCTCGCTCACCGCCTCGACTTCGACCGGCGGAGGCTCCGCGACGACCGGCGGAAGCACGTCCACGGCCGGCGGATCGTCATCCGGCGGTGAGAGCGAGAGCCGCAACATCGTAACCACCGAAGAGAAATTCGATTTTTGGAGCGGCATGCTGGACGAGGTGAATTCCCTCCTTTCCGGCGGAGACGCCAAAGCCGCCATCAACAAGGCAGCGGGCACTCTCGCCGTGACCGACTACCGGGAGAACCTGGACAAGGTGGACCGGTACCTGCGGACGCTCGAGGCGCGCTCCCGGAGCGGCGTGACCATCGAGACGAAGATACTCGAGATCACGCTCGACGACCGCACGCAATACGGGATCAACTGGACGGCGCTTCCCGACCTGACCTCGGTTTCCCTGACCGGCGCGCTTTCCGGCGGGGCCACCGCCCGACAGTCCCTCTCCGCCGGCACCACGGCGTTCCAGGTGGGAGTCGCGGGAGGCAAGTTCGATGCGGTAATCGACGCGCTGGCCCAGTCGGGGCAGATCAACGTGCTGTCCGCGCCGAAGGTGTCGACTCTCAACAACCAGAAGGCGATCATCAGGATCGGCAGGCAGGACGTGTTCTTCCGGGCCGTGGTCACGCCGGCGACGACGACCTCCGCGGCTTTCGTGACCTTCACTCCCGATACGATCACCGAGGGGATAATTCTTTCCGTGACGCCGCAGATCGGGCGGGACGGCAGGATCATGCTGGCCATACACCCCTCCATCACCGAAAAGGTCGGAAACGCGACCGCGCCCGACGGAAATACCGCTCCCATCGTGGACGTACGCGAGACCAACACGATGGTGACCGTGGCGGAGGGGCAGACGGTCTTCATCGGCGGCCTGATGCAGGAACGAACCCAGGAGGTCGTGAGAAGCGTTCCGCTGCTCGGAGACATACCGTTCCTGGGAGCCCTTTTCCGCAACACGGATCAGACGAAGAAGAAGACCGAGCTCGTGATCCTTATCACCCCGCGGCTTCTGCAGGACTCCAACGCTGCGGAGATCGCCGCCCTGGAGCAGGAGAGGCTCCTGCGCGCGGACCGTGGATACCACGTGGGCGGGAAACCATGGGTATACGGGACCAAAGGGGAATCCAAGGGGCTCGAGCCCTGGGAGTGACGCCATGTACGAGGCCTGGTTCCAACTGAAGGAAAAGCCGTTCTCCCTCACGCCGGACCCCGGTTTTCTGTTCCTGTCCGGGAGCCATCAGCAGGCCCTCGACCACCTTCAGTTCGGTCTTGGGGGCGGCGAAGGGTTCATCGTCATCACCGGGGACATCGGGGTCGGGAAGACCACCGTCTGCAGGGCGATGCTTTCGCGGCTGCCGGAACGACACTCGACGTCCCTTATAGTGAATCCGCTGCTGACGGAAAAGGAACTAGTAAGAGCGATCCTGACCGACTTCGGCGGAGAGGATCCCCGCGGGACGAAGAAGGACTGCCTCGACGAGCTGAACAGGTTCCTGCTTGCGGAGGCGGAAAAGGGGAGGCTCCCTGTCCTGATCGTCGACGAGGCGCAGAACCTGCCATCGGCCCTGCTCGAGCAAATCCGGCTGTTGTCCAACCTGGAGACCGACAAACGAAAGTTGCTCCAGATCGTTCTCATAGGGCAGAACGAGCTGAAGGAAAAGCTGTCGCTGCCCGAGCTGCGGCAGCTCACCCAGAGGGTCACCGTACGGGCGGAAATCCTGCCGTTGACCGATAAGGAGACCGCCCGGTATATCGGGCATCGGCTCGCGGTGGCCGGCAGCGGAGGGCGGCCGTTGATGGCGCCCGGGGCGGAAAGGGCGGTGTACCGGGGCACGCGGGGGGTGCCGCGTCTGATAAACAAGCTGTGCGACCGGGCGTTTCTCGCCGCATTCCTGAGGGGCTCGGCGGTCGTCGAGCGAAAAGACGTGCGGCGCGCGGCCGAGTCCCTCGCCGAACGGGCCGGCATATTCCGCCGCGCGAAACGTTGGTTGCCCTGGGCGGCCACCACCACGGCCACGGCGATCCTGGCGGTGCTTGCGGCGCACGGGAGGGCCTTTTGAGTCTTCTCCAGGATGCGTTGCGCAAAGCGCAGTTCGCGACGTCGTCGTCGGCTTCGCCTGGCATAATCCATAACGCGGGGCATGCGCCCGCCGAACGGAAAAAGCTCGCGATGCGCGCGGGAGCTGCACTTGCCGTCGTGTGCCTCCTCGCGGCAGGGGCTTATTTCTTTCGCCGCTTCACGCAGGAAGCTCCCCGCATTGCCCTGCAGCAACCGGCCGGGGGCGCGGTCGTTAACGCAGGCCCCACCCAGGCCCCGACGGTTGAAGCCCCTGTTCCCCGAGATACGCCGAATCCGGAGACCACGCAGGAACGAACTCCGGCAGCGGCCGGCTCCCGGCGATCGGCGCCGCCTTCCGTTCCGTCGCGCGCAGGTTCCCGTAACGCGCATCCGCTGCCTCCTCTTCCTCCCCCTGCGGCGCCGCGGCCACAGCATGATGACAGGACGCTTGCGATGGCGTGCTACAACGAAGGGATCGAGGCCGGGGAGCGCAACGACTGGGAAGCCGCGGCACGCCGGTTCCGCGAGCTTGTCGGGCAGGATCCGTCGCTTATCGAGGGGTGGAACGGCCTTGGCATTGCACTTCTGCGCCAGGGAAAAACGGAAGAGGCAGGCAACGCGATCGAAACGGCGCTTTCCATGGATCCGGAATATCCATCAGCACTGATGAATGAAGGCATACTTCGCTTGAGCGAGGGACGCAACCCTGAGGCAGCGGAGCTTTTTTCCCGCTCGGCGTTTCTCGATCCCGGACGCCCGGCCCACCGCGTCAATCTTGCCATCGCCCAATCGAGGCAAGGCCTTCTTGCGGAAGCCGAAGAGACGCTTATTGCCGCCAGACGCAGGTTTCCCTCCGACGCCGATGTTCTTTATCACCTCGGGACTGTCTACGAACGAATGGGAAAACGCGCCAGGGCAGCCGAGGGCTACTCCGCATTCCTCGCGGTCTCGAACGGGAAAAGGTCTGCGCTGGAAAGATCCGTCCGGGAGCGGTTGCGCGAATGGGGGGTGGAATAACTTCCGGCGCGGCCGAGGCTACAGCCCCGTCTTTCCCTCACCGTATAGCCTGAGAACGTCCCTGATCTTGAGTAATGCGTCCTGGGCGGCCTTCTCGCCCTCCAGGATCGCATCGTGCCGCCTGTTGAAATCGCTCGCTCCGATGTGGCCGACCTTCGGCCGGATAACGACGTCCGCACGGCCGAGCTGATTTGCCGAGAGCCGCGCATACATGATCCCGATAGAGTGGAGAATCGTGTCCACGGTGCTCTCGGGGGCCGGCCCCCCCTCGTGGTCCGATGAGATGTCCACCGCGATGACGACGTCGGCCCCGAGCTTTCTCGCCGCGTCCACCGCCACCGGGCTTACGATGCCGCCGTCCACGTACGTTCGTTGGCCGATCCGGACGGGACGGAAAACGCCGGGGATCGAGCAGCTCGCGCGTACGGCCTTCCCCGTGTTCCCCGTTCCGAAGACGAACTCCTGCCCGCTCTGTATGTCCGTGGCGATGGCGTAGAAGGGGATCCTCATGCTCTCGAGCGGAGTGTTCCGGACGGCCCGATTGACGTACTCCTCAAGCTTCTCTCCCTTTATGAACCCGTTGTCGGGGACGGTGAGGTCGGCGATGTCGCCTTTCTCGATTGCGAACGCGAGCCGCTGAAGTTGGTACGTGTTATATCCGTACGCATAGAAGCATCCGACGAAGCTTCCCGCGCTGGTGCCGACGATCATGTGGACGGGTATCTTGTTGGCTTCAAGGACCTTCAGGACGCCGATGTGGGCGAACCCCTTCGAAGAGCCGGCGCCGAGGGCAAGGGCCACCTTGGGACCTTTGGGAGCGGGTTTGACTGCGGCCGGCGAGATCGCCTCCCTGTGCGCGCATGATGCGCATAAAAGAATCGTTGCGAAAAGAATAGCATGCGCCCCGCAGCGAAGCATCGGCGTTCTGCCTCCTTAACCCTTCATCGTGTATCGTGGGAAAAGCGGGCTACCCGCGGCGGGCGAAAAGCGTCCACCGGCCCTCCGACGACGGGAATCCCCCGGCATGCCACCATTCGAGCATCTTTTTCGCGGACCGGGCCGAGTCCACGACCGGCTCTCCAAGCGCCAACCGTGCAGCCATGGCCGACGCAAGGGCGCATCCGGTGCCGTGCGCATCGCGGCGGGCCGGTTTTCCGTCCGGCGGCAGAAGGGTGACGAGGCCGTCCTCGAATACGATATCGATTCCCCGCTTGCCCTTCCAGGGGAAATGTCCTCCCTTGAGGATTACGTTCCCGCCGGTTGCGCCGTATATGTCTCTCGCGGCGATTATCGCCTCGCCGAACGTGCGGAGCTTCCGGTCGAGGATCTTCTCCGCCTCGGGCAGGTTGGGAGTAATCACGTTTGCGCGAAACAGCAGCTTCCGGTACGCGGGCAAGGCGTTCCCGAAGAGGAGAGGGGTTCCCGAGGAGGCCCGCAGCACCGGGTCGAGGACGACAGGCAGCCGGGGATTACGGTCAAGGAATGAAAGGATGCTCTCCGCAGACTGCCGCGTTCCAACCATGCCGATTTTCACCGCGCGAATCGGAAAGCTTTTCGCAGCGCATGCGAGCGAGCTGTCGACAGCGTCCCGCGGAATGGGGACTATGCGATGAAAGGCGGCGGTTGTCTGGACCGCAAGGCAGGAGGGTACTGCTGCGGCATACCCCCCCGCGGCGTGGATGGCCTTCGCGTCCATCAGTATACCCGCGCCGCCCGTGGGGTCGTAGCCTCCGAAGGCCAATATCACCGGCGGGACGTTTCTTCTTCCCATATCCTTAGGAACTCCTCGGTCCGTTCGCGGACACCCGGTCCGGAAAAAAGGTTCGAGATCACGGCAAATGCGGCGGCCCCGGCGCGGATGACTTCACGCGCGTTCTCCCGGGTGATACCCGAAATGGCTACCGTTGGAATCGAAACCGCCTCCGAGACCTCCTGCACGAGCCCGGGGCCGCGAGGTTCCAGCGCATCGTCCTTGCTCATCGTCCTGTATACGGCGCCCACTCCTATGTAATCGGCGCCATCCTCCTGTGCCTTCCTTGCCTCGGAGACGTTATGTGTGGAAACGCCGAGGAGAAAATTTTCCGGAACGATTCGCCTGGCGGCGGGAAGCGGGAGGTCGTCCTGTCCCAGGTGGCATCCTTCCGCCCCCGAAAGCAGCGCCACGTCGAGCCGGTCGTTCACCAGGAAGAGCGCTCCCGCCTCACGGCAAGCGCAGGCGAAACGTTTCGCCCGCGCGAGCAGCAGGCGAGCAGGGGAAAACTTGTCCCGGTACTGGAAAGTGCGGCATCCGCCCTCCAGCGCTTCCGAAAGGGCCAGGTCGAGGGACGTTTCCGGGTCTTCTCCCCCGCGGACCGCCGCGGAAGGATCGAGTATCGCGTAAAGGCCGCGGATCCGTCCGGCCGCAGGAACGCCCGCGTTGCCGCTGTTCAACGGGACTTCCTTTTCTTCTTCCCGGATTTCGGAAAGAGCGACAGGAAAACGAGTTTCTTGCGGAGCGTGTTCCGGTTGATGCCCAGGATCCCGGCGGCCTTTATCTGGTTCCCCCCCGCCGCCTCCATCACGACCTTGATAAGCGGCTTCTCCATCTGGCGCAGGAAAAGCGCATGAAGGTTCTCCTCGTCGCCGATGGTTTCGCCGAATCGGCGCACGAACTCCCGGATCCTTTCCTCTATCAGCTGCTCGAGGGGGGCGGTGGAAAGGTCGGGGGCCCCTTCCGCCTTCGCCAGCTCGCGGACGACCTCCTCCTTGCGCAGGAGTTTTCCGGCGGAGAGGACCGCCAGGCGCTGCACGAAATTCTCCAGCTCCCGGACGTTCCCCTTCCAGGTGCGGGATGAAAGCTCCTCGAGCGCCTCTTTCGAGAACGACTTCGGAGGCCGGGAAAGCAGCGTGCAGTATTTCTGAAGGAAGAAATCGGCCAGCAGGGGGATGTCTTCCCGTCTCTCGGAAAGCGGAGGTACGCGGACGGGGAAGACGTTCAGCCGGTCGAATAGGTCCTCGCGGAATTTCCCATCCGCAGTAAGCCGCCTAAGGTCGCGGTTGGTGGCTGCGATAACCCTGCCCCTGAACTTGAGAGGACGGTTCGAGCCGAGCCTCGTGAATTCCTTTTCCTGGAGGACGCGAAGCAGCTTGACCTGCAGCTCGTGCGGGGTGTCGCCGATCTCGTCCAGGAAAAGCGTTCCCCCCATGGCGGCTTCCAGCTTTCCTTCCCGTGCGGTTTCCGCGCCGGTGAACGATCCTTTTTCGAATCCGAACAGCTCGGCCTCCTGAAGGTCCCTCGGAATGGCGGAGGTATTGACGGTCACGAACGGACCGCCGGGTGTGCCAAGATCATGGATGCATCGGGCCACCAGCTCCTTGCCGACGCCTCGTTCGCCCAGCAGCAGGACGGTGGCCTCCGAGTCCGCGATTTTCCCGACGCTCTGGAACACCTCGAGAATGGCGCGGCTTTTCCCGACGATCCGGGACGACCGCCACTCCTCGGCGTCCTCCTCGCGGAACGGCCGCTCCCGCGAGGAGGATTCCTTTTCCAGGTCCTTGAGAAGTTTTTCTATGTGCGACAGGTCGAACGGCTTGGTGATGAACTCAGCCGCTCCCGCGCGCGTGGATCGCGCCGCCGCGTCGGGCCGCCGGACGGCTGTCATGACGAAGAACCGGGTGGAGGACTTTCTCGCCTGGACGCGTTCGAGCACCTCTATCCCCTCCATCCCCGGCATCCGGATATCCACGAAAGCCGCGGCATAAGGGTGTTTCGACAACAGGGCGAGCGCCTTGTCGCCGTCCTCGGCGAGGTCGGCGCAGTACCCCATCCCCGTCACCGCTTTCTGGAGGACCCAGCGGATGCTTTCGTCGTCATCTGCGATCAGGACTTTTTTCAACGTCAGGCCTTCTTCCCGGGTTCGACGGGAAGGGATATTTTAACCGTCGTTCCGGCTCCCCGCACGGACTTTATTTCGAGTTTGCCGCCGTTGCGGGTGACGGCCTGGCGGGCCATGACAAGCCCCAGGCCCGTCCCTTTCGGTTTGGTCGTGTAAAAGGGTAGAAATGCCTTCCGGATGTCCTCTTCGGACATCCCTGACCCGTCGTCGGCGATTATGACATCGAGGAAGGAGCGTTTCCGGCCTCTCCCCCGGCTGACCCTGAAATTGACGTTCATCCGCCCGTCTATCCTTATGGTTCCCTTTTTCCCGATCGCTTCGATCCCATTCTTGATGATGTTTACGATCGCCCGGAAGATCGCGTCCGGATGCCCGAGGACGTCGGGAAGGCTCGGGTCGACATGACGCTCGAATGCTATCTCCTTGCCTTGGGCGCGGGCCTCCGCTTTCAGAAGTTCCTCCGCTTCGAGCAGCAGCGCGAGAAGAGCGAAAGGCCTCGGATTGCGTGCGGGCTTCCCCATTTCCAGCATCTTCTCGACGAGTCCGTTGATCCGCTCGGCCTCCCTGCGGATGAGCCGGATCCCCTCCCCGCGCTCCGACTCGGACGCCTCCCTGCGGAGAATCCATTGGGCCGCCCCCAGTATCCCCCCGAGCGGATTCTTTATCTCGTGCGCGATGCCGTAGGCGAGCATCTGCATCTCCTCGGCGCTCAACGCCGCCTGCTCTTCCCGTTCCACCATCGTAAGGATCTCCGACGGTTTCATCGACAGCACGGCGCCCCGCAACTCGCCCCCCGGCCAGGAAAGGGGAGACGCGCCGATGATTACCGACAGGGGGGGCATCTCGGGTCCCCGGTTGGGCAGGCGGAGCCCGACGTCGAATCCGGTGACGGCGGCGTTTTCGGCGAGCGCTTTCCTCGCGATGCGGACGGCCGAGGGGCTTCCCCGGAAAAGCGTCCGGTAATGCCTGCCCTTGAGGGACTGCTCCGATCCCTGGAGTATCTCTTCAGCGGCCGGGTTCATGTAGACGAGTTTTCCGTCTCCGTCGAACACCAGTATCCCTGTGTTGACCGATTCCAGGACCTGCTGGTGGAGGTCGCTCAATAGAATCGCTCGACGGCTGCGCGGAAATCCTCGAGCGTGGAAACCCTCACAAGATCTCCCCGGAAGGCGGCGGCTCCCGGGATTCCCCTGCTGTACCATGCCAGGTGCTTGCGCATGTCGCGGATCCCGGCGTTCCCCAGCCGCCGGTGCATCTCCTCGCCGTGGCGAAGGATGACCGCCCGCCGTTCGCCGGCGGGAAGGGCCGGGGCGGAAGGGAGCGCCGCCGGTCCCGCCGGAGCGAAGAGCCGCGCCGGATCGTTCCGCATTTCCCGGAAGACCCACGGATTGCCGAGCGCCGCGCGCCCCACCATGACGGCGTCGCATCCGGTTTCGGAAATCATGCGGGCCGCGTCCCCGGGCGTTCTTACATCGCCGTTGCCGATGATTATACGGTCCGGAAACTCCATTTTCAGCGCAGCGATCCGGCTCCAGTCCGCCAGGCCCGAGAACATCTGGCCCCGCGTGCGGGGGTGGAGGGTCACGGCGGCGGCGCCCGCCTCGAAAACCGCCCGCGCCACATCCAGGAAGCCGTCCGTATCCGCTCCGAAACCTGCGCGTATCTTCGCGGTGACGGGGATGCCCGCGTTCCGGACGGCGGCGGCGGCGATTTCACCCGCCAGCACGGGGTTGGCAAGGAGCGCCGACCCGGCGCCCCCCCCGGTTACCTTGCGGACGGGGCATCCCATGTTTATGTCGACGAAATCGAATCCCATGCCCCCTACAGCGGCGGCGGCCTCGCCGATTTCCACCGGGGAAGCGCCGAAAAGCTGAGCCCCGATGGGGCGTTCCGCTACGGAATATTCCAGGAACCGCCGGGTCCGCTCAGGCTGCATAAGGAGGCCCTTCGCGGAGGCCATCTCGGTGAGGACGGCGTCGGCCCCGTTTTCCCGGCAGATGAGCCGGAACGTCGTGTCGGTGATCCCCGCCATCGGCGCGAGGATCAGTTTCCCCCTGAATTCCATCAACCTAATATAACGTACATTTCCCGCGGGGGCACGTTCCGCGGGCGAGCCGCGGGCGAGCTGCCGGCGAGCTGCCGGGACCCGGCCCGACGGGTACCCCGTCTCGGCGGCTCGCCCGCGGAACGTGTCCGGATACTGTATACGTTTTCCCCTTGACCCCGCCGGAAAGCCGTGGTATTTAATGCAAGTTTCATTATCCTCGGAGCGTCTCCGGAAAGCGGTTTTTGCTTTTTAAATCCAGGGGGATTTCCCGTCTGAACCCGCATTTCTCACCATTCATAATTCCATGGCAGGGAGGGGCATGATGTTATCCAAGGCACGCCGTCTCAAACTATCCACCGTCGCGCGAATATTGGCGGTTTGCGCGATCCCGCTGTTCATCCTGACGTTCGCCGCCGTCGCAAACGCCAGCGAGGCGGAGCTTAAGATCCCGGATCTGGGCAGCGTTTCGTTCCTCGGGATGTCGGGGCACAACCTCCTGGTGGGCGGGCTCGTAATATGCCTGTTGGGAATGGGCTTCGGGTTCATGCAGTTCCTGGCGATCAAGAACCTTCCCGTCCACAAGGCGATGCTCGAGATTTCGGAGCTGATCTACGAAACCTGCAAGACCTACCTCATAACGCAGGGGAAGTTCATCGCGCTCCTCTGGGCATTCATCGCCGCGATCATGGTGGTCTACTTCGGGTTCCTGCTGCACTACGCCACCGTCCAGGTCGTAATCATCGTCATCTTCAGCATCATCGGCATCCTGGGAAGCTACGGGGTGGCCTGGTTCGGCATCCGGATCAACACCTACGCTAATTCCCGGACCGCATTCGCGGGCCTCAGGGGCAAACCCTTCCCGACGATGGAGATCCCGCTGAAATCCGGTATGAGCGTCGGCATGATGCTGATAAGCGTCGAGCTTGTGATCATGCTCTTTATCCTCCTCTACGTCCCCGGGGACTACGCGGGCCCCTGCTTCATCGGCTTCGCCATCGGCGAGTCGCTGGGCGCCGCGGCGCTGCGTATCGCGGGCGGCATCTTCACGAAGATCGCCGACATCGGCTCCGACCTCATGAAGATCGTCTTCAAGATCAAGGAGGACGACGCGCGGAACCCCGGCGTCATCGCCGACTGCACGGGCGACAACGCGGGCGACTCGGTCGGCCCCACCGCCGACGGGTTCGAGACTTACGGCGTCACCGGCGTCGCGCTCATCACTTTCATCATCCTCGCGGTCCCCAACCCCGTCACACAGATCATGCTCCTGGTATGGATCTTCGTGATGCGCATCGGGATGATCGTCACCAGCGCCGTCTCCTACTACATCAACGGGATGATCGCGAGTGCGAAGTTCGCCGACGCGAAAAAATTCAACTTCGAGATTCCGCTCACCACGCTGGTATGGCTGACATCGTTCGTCTCCATCGCGATGACCTACCTCCTGTCATACCTCCTGGTCCCCAGTCTGCAGGGTGACGCGTCCCTGTGGTGGAAGCTTGCGACGATCATCACCTGCGGCACGATCGCCGGCGCCCTGATCCCGGAGCTGGTCAAGGTCTTCACTTCCACCAACTCCGGGCACGTTCGCGAGATCGTCACCGCCTCACGTGAAGGCGGGGCGTCCCTGAACATCCTCTCCGGCATCGTGGCGGGGTACTTCAGCGCGTACTGGATGGGGTTCGCGATCATCGCCCTGATGGCGATTGCATACGGCGTCAGCACTGCGGGGCTGGGCGGCATCATGGCGGCGCCCGCGATTTTCGCCTTCGGCCTGGTCGCCTTCGGGTTCCTCGGGATGGGGCCGGTCACCATCGCGGTAGACTCCTACGGCCCGGTGACGGACAACGCCCAGTCGGTGTACGAGCTTTCCACCATAGAGACGCTTCCCAACATCTCCGAGGAAATCAAAAAGGACTTCGGCTTCACCCCCGACTTCGAGGAAGCCAAGATGTACCTCGAGGAGAACGACGGCGCCGGCAACACCTTCAAGGCCACCGCCAAGCCGGTCCTCATCGGGACCGCCGTGGTCGGGGCCACGACGCTGATCTTTTCCATCATCCAGGTGCTGGAAAAGATGTTCGGCAAAGCCGACGTGGCGGCCGGGCTCTCGATACTGAACCCGGTCTTCCTGCTGGGGCTTGTCACAGGCGGGGCGATGATCTTCTGGTTCTCCGGCGCGGCCACCCAGGCCGTCGCCACCGGCGCCTATCGCGCGGTGGATTTCATCAAGAGGAACATCAAGCTGGACGCGGGAGCCGAGAAGGCCTCGGTGGAAGACAGCAAGAAGGTCGTCGAGATCTGCACGCAGTACGCCCAGAAGGGGATGTTCAACATATTCTGTGCGGTCTTCTTCGGGACCCTGTCGTTCGCCTGCGTCAACCATTATTACTTCATCGGTTATCTCATCTCCATCGCGATCTTCGGGCTCTACCAGGCGATCTTCATGGCCGACGCAGGCGGCGCCTGGGACAACGCCAAGAAGCTCGTCGAGACCGAGCTCAACATGAAGGGGACCGAGCTGCACGCCGCCACCGTCGTGGGCGACACCGTCGGCGACCCGTTCAAGGACACCTCCTCGGTCGCCATGAACCCGGTCATCAAGTTCACCACCCTGTTCGGCCTGCTGGCCGTCGAACTGGCCATCACGATCACGGACAAGACGATCACCACGGGCCTCGCGGCCGTCTTCTTCCTCATCTCCGCCGTCTTCGTATGGCGGTCGTTCTACTCGATGCGGATCCCGGTCGACGTGAAGTAGAGTTCTGAAACAGCCGACCTGGCGGCGGTAGAAAACCCGCTGCCCCCGATGCAAGGATGCCCGCCGGGGCGCAACTCCCCGGCGGGCATTTTTTTAACTTACAAACGGGGACGTTCCTTAAAAAAAACGGGGACGTTCCTCTTAAAAACGGGGACGTTCCTGAACTTTTTCTGGCGTGTGATGGAAAAAAGTTCAGGAACGTCCCCGTTTTTAAGAGGAACGTCCCTGTTTTAAGTTAATTGATGATCGCGATGGTCTTTTCGGGGAGCCGAGCGGGCGGATGTTACTTGATGACACTGATGACCTTGGGAGAGCGAATGATCATCTCCGGGCGGTCCTTGTACATGGTGACCTTCCCGCGGACACGGACGGTTTTTCCCTTGTAGAGCGCCTCCGGGTTCTTCGGAAACTTCCGGAGGTCCTTCCCCATTACGACCACCGTCAGGTACTTCTTCCAGTTCGTATGGAAGTTGAGGTAGAGGACCTTCCCGGCCCGGTGTACCCGGACCAGCTTCCCCTCCACCACGATTTCTTTCCCTGCATGCCGGTGCGCCTCGTCCCAAGCGATAACACCGGAAGGTAACGGGCCGGAAACGTGCGGCGGGGTGAATTCCCGGGCATCTGATGGAGTGACGGAAGCTGCAGGGGGCATTTCCGCAGCGATCGGGTGGAACCCGGCTTCCCTTGCTGACCTCGCGAAATCCTTGTCGGAGTACTCCGCGCGAAAGCGAAGGATTTCCTGGACGGTCTTCCCGAGATCGTCGCGGCCGACGCCTGATTTCACCATTCCGCAGCAGGCGACCGAGTAATTTCCGCCCCCGATGGAATGGACTTCGACGGAAGGGGTTCCCTGCGACCTCGCCCACCGGGACTCGGCAAGCCCTCCTTCCCGCCAGATGCCTTTACCTTCCCGCCGCGCCTCCTTTTCCGCTTCGGTGAATTCGGCTTCGCGGGAGAACGGGAAGCCCCGATTCACCCGGGCGTATCCGTGGCGCACCATTTCCCGGTTGACGAGCCTGCCGTCGGGAGGCGGAAGGACGAGGTATCGAAGGAGCCGCCCGTGACGGTCCGTATCCTCGTTGCCGCCCTCCATCTCGACGATTTTTCCGCCGCATAGGGTTGCAAGGAAATCCGAGGCCTCGTCGGACTGGAACTCCTTCGGCCGGGATGGATGGGAGCGTTCCGGGGCGTCGATGCCGATCAGGCGGACGGTGCGGATATTTCCGTCCGTAAAGATGCGGACGGTGTCGCCGTCGACGATCTCAACCACCTCGGCGCGTTCTACGGCAGGGATCGCGGCGGGAAAAAGGAGGCCGAACGCGAGCAGCGCCAGGAACGGGCCGACCCGGCGCCATGAAGCCGGGTAAGAAATGCGGGATGGTCCCCGGGCCAATTATTTCAGCGCTTCGGGATTGATCTCCACCTTTTCACGGACGCGGCGCTCGGCGAGAAAGGCTTCGATCAGCTGGCTTTTTTTCTGCTCGGCTACGCTGCGCAGGAAAGCGTCCTTCCTGGCGGCCCACTCCTTTTCATCCGTCTCCTGTTCGCCTGCGAGGGCAAGGGCTATGAACCTGCCGGAGACTTCCACCGGCATGGTCAGCACGGGCGCTTTCATGGAGAGCGACAGGAGCGTCTTCCGCATCTCGCCTGTCGGGGGCAGGTTTTCCGGCAGGGGATCGGAAAGGGGAGCGAATTGGCCGGTAGCGACCGCCGGGAGGCCGGCCTTTTTCGCGCCCGCCGCGAGATCCGAGTGGGATTTCGCCCCGGAAACGGCTTTCAGCAGTTCCGCCTGGGCGGCCGCCCTCCGTTTATCGCGGAGCGCCATGGCCGCGATCTTTTCCCGTACTTCGCTCAATGCCGGGATTCGCGATTCCTCTTTGGCGACAACCTGGAACAGGTAATGAACGTCACCGACCGTCTTGACCTGCCCGATCTCCTTTACGGACAGCGCCAGCGCTTCCTGGAATACAGCCGGGGGAGCCGATTCGTCCTTCGCGCCGCCCGACCACCCGGTTTCCGTCGGGGCGATGCCGTACGGAGCGCATGCGCTTTTCAGGTCCTTCGACTCCTGAACCTTCGTGTGGGCCTCGTACGCCTTGATGACCGCGACGTCCTTCCCCTTATCACGCTTGAGCACCGCCGCGACCCGGTCCTTGACCTCTGCGAGGGGAAGCGTCTCCGGGAACCGGATCCTGTTTACGCGAACGAGAAGGAAGCCGTTTCCCACGTCGATAGGTCCGACAAGAGAGTCCACAGCGGCGGAAAAGAGGGGAGCCGCCACCTCCTGCCTGGCTTCGCTGCGCCGCATCCAGGTTTCGCCGGTCTTCATCTTCGAATGTTTCTTCGCGAGTTTTTCGAATTCGGGCTTTCCCTTCCCTGCTTCGACCATGATCTCCGAAACCCTTCTCGCGACGGCGTCCTTGTCCTTTTTCGAATACGGTAGATAGATCTGGGAAACGAGGCGCTGTTCCTCGTTCCTGAACTTGTCGGCGTTTCCTTCGTAGAATGCGCGGATCTCGGCGTCCGTGAGCTGCGCGTCCCGCGCGAAGAACGAGGGCTCGAAGCGGGCAAGCAGGAGCTTCACACGCGCCGGGATGCGAAGGGATTCCTTTGCCTGCTCGTATCTTGCCGCGATCTCCGCCTCCGCCGGGGCGGCGACGCCCTTCATCTTTTCGGGATCCGCCGTGACGACCAGCAGCCGCACCTTGCGGGTGGCCAGGCGGAAGATGTCCCTGCCCTCGCTCTCCGGGACGAGCGCATCCGCGGCGATCAACCCCTCGATCTTCCTCAGCGTGATGTCCTGGCGCTTCGTCTCCTCGTAGGCGGCGGGGGCGATGCGGTTGTACTTCAGCGTGTTCTGGTACTGCTGCTCGCTGAACTGCCCGTTGACCTGGAAGGCGGGCGTGGCGGCGATCTCCCGTTGCACCTCCTCGTCTGCGGCCGTGAGCCCCAGCTTCTTCGCCTCGGAGAGCATGAGGGTCCGCTTGACCAGGCCGTCCAGCGCCTGTTTCCGGAAATTGAGGGCCTTTGCCATCTCGGGTGTGAGGGCTGCGCCGTAGACGTCCCGGTAGGACTTCTCCAGTTCCGCAGCAGCCTCGGCAAGCTCGCCCATCGATATTTTCTGCTTTCCGACCGTAGCCGCCACGTCCCTTTCGCGCTCGGAGTATGTGCCTACCCCCCACCAGACGAACGTGACCGCGATGAATCCCAGTATGATCTTTATGGCCCAAGAGCCGGCGTTCCGCCGGAGGACGTCCAGCATGGCTTATCGTGTCTCCTGTAAGGTTGCGGATTTGACGACAAACATAATATGTTAATGCGCCCGCAGGTATGAATTCAACGGTATTCGCCGCGATCCCCCAAATGTTTGCAAAGGGGGGACCGGCTTGTTAGAATTACACGAATACCCGCGGCCCACGGAATTTTCAAGACATTCGGAGGGAACGGATGATTTTCAACAAGCTTTTAGGCCTGTTCTCGAACGATCTTGCGATCGATCTGGGAACGGCGACGACGCTTGTATACGTCAAGGGCGAAGGGATCATCTGCTCGGAACCGTCGGCGGTGGCGGTCCACCGCGACAGCCGCGGAGCCAAGAAGGTGCTCGCTGTCGGAATCGAGGCGAAGAGGATGATCGGGCGCACGCCGGGAAACATAGTGGCGATCCGCCCGATCAAGGACGGGGTCATCGCCGACTTCGAGGTGACGGAAGCGATGCTGCGCTATTTCATACGGAAGGCGCACAAGCACCGCACGCTGGTCAGGCCGCGGATCATAATCTGCGTTCCCTACGGCTGCACCGAGGTGGAGCGCCGCGCGGTGCGCGAGTCCGCCCAGAGCGCCGGCGCCCGGGAAGTCTACCTCATCGAAGAGCCGCTGGCGGCCGCCATCGGGGCGGGCCTGCCGATCACCGAGCCTTCCGGCAACATGATAGTGGACATCGGCGGCGGGACGACCGAAGTGGCGGTGATCTCCCTCGGGGGGATAGTCAAGAGCCAGTCCGTCCGTGTCGCGGGCGACAAGATGGACGAAGCGATACTGCAATACGTGAAACGCAAGTACAACCTGCTGATCGGCGAGCCCACCGCCGAGTTCATCAAGGTGACGATAGGAAACGCCTTCCCGGGTTTCTCGGAAACGACGGAAATCAAGGGGCTCGACATGGTATCGGGCGTACCGAAGGCGCTGACGCTGCACTCGGACGAGATTCGCGAAGCGCTCTCCGAGACGGTACGGATCATAGTGGACGCCGTCAAGGGCGTATTCGAGGAAACGCCGCCCGAGCTGGCGGGGGACATCTACGAACGTGGCATCGTCCTGGCGGGAGGGGGAGCCCTTCTACGGAACCTCGACGCCCTTCTCCGGGAAGAAACCGGATTGCCGGTCACTGTCGCGGAGGACCCCCTTTCCTGCGTCGTGCTCGGGTCAGGGAAGGCGCTGGACGAGCTGGACCTTCTCCGCCAGGTGGCTCTCCACTGAAACGACGTACGCATTATTGCGGTTCGTGACAGCAAGATTCGCCTATGGGATCGTTCCTTAGAAAATGGTGGCGGCTGCTTACTGCGGTCGCCCTGATATCCGTCGCAATCCAGATCTTCGTGCATCCCCCCGCCGCGCTTTCGCGCACGGATGCGGTGCACGCTTCCGCCTCGCTCGTCTTCCGGCCGGTCTACCTCGCGGTGGATTACGTTCGCCAGGGGATCTCCTCCATATGGTCGCACTACATCGCTCTGGTCGGCGTGTCCCGGGAGAATGAACGTCTCCGGCAGGAAATCGTTACCCTGAGGGAGAAGCTCCAGGAGAACAGGGACGCCGTCCTCGAAAACCGCCGCCTCAAGGATCTGCTTTCCTTCTCCGGGTCGGTCGAGAGGAAGGCGATCGGCGCGCGCGTCGTCGGACACGACATCTCTCCCTGGTTCCAGGCGGTATTCATCGACGCGGGCCTCGAATCCGGCGTGGAGGCGGGCATGGCCGTGGTGACGCCTTACGGCGGGATGGGGCGCGTCCACAAAACGTACAGGGGGGTTTCGGAGGTGCTCCTCGTGACCGACGGGCGGTTCGCCGCGGACGTGATCGTCGAGCGAAGCCGGGTTCGCGCGATCGCCGAAGGAATGGGCGGAAACCTGTGCCGGTTGAAGTACGTCTCGCCCACGCAGGACGTAGTCGCAGGCGACCGTATCCTTTTCTCGGGGTTCGACGGCAGCATGCCGAAGGGGACGCTGCTCGGCACGGTAATCAGCGCGGACAAACCCAGGGAAGGCCTCTTTCAGAAGATCCAGGTGCAGTGCGCAGTGAACCTCCAGGCGGCGGAGGAGGTGCTGGTGGTCCTCTCCCGCCCGTCCATCCCTTTCCGGACCGGAAAATTGTGAGGGAATTCCTGGTCCTTCTCGCGGCGTCCTATGCCGGCACCGCGGTCTGCGTCTGGTGGTTTTCCGGTTTCATCCCAAGGTTCCTGCTTCCGGACATTCCATTCCTTTCGATAGTCTTCGCGGGCCTGTTCCTTCACGGACCACTTGGGTTTTTCGCGGCGATCCCCCCTGCGATATTCAGGGAAATCACCGTGTCCTCGCCGCCGTGGACCTTCTTCCTCTCGTCGCTGGCGCTCTACTTCGCCTCGCGCGAGATCGGGATGCGGTTCTACCTCAGGGCGGAATACCTGATCCTGGCGGTGGTGGTCGGGCTGCTCCTCGCGGAATCGATTTCCGTCGCCGTCCTCGTGCTGCTTGGAGGCAGCCGCCCCTTCTCATTCCTGTGGGCCGCGCAGGAGGCGGTACGCATCGCATGGACGGGGCTGGTCGCCGTCCCGCTGTTCATGGACCTGTCCAGCCGCAGGCGCCGGGTCAAAGAGTGACACAGCGTATCAGGAAACGGGAACACGATCCGCAGATCGTGAAGCGGATACAGACGGTCATATGGGTCGCGTTCGGCTTGTTCGCCCTTCTCATGGTGAGAGTCTACTGGCTCCAGGTGGTGCAGTACGAGCGCTTCCGCACCCTGTCCGAAAACAACAGGCTGCGCATACGGACGATCCGGGCGCCGCGCGGGCAGATCCTTGACCGCAAGGGCAGGCCGATCGCCGAGACGCAGGCCTCCTTCGATCTCATATGCTCCCCGATCGACGTGGCGGACCTCGAGGGCGAGCTCAAGCTCCTTGCGGAGATCGTCGATTTCGACACTGACGAAATTCCGGGAAAGATCCGGGATGCGAAGAAGAAAAATCCCTACAGCTCCATCACGGTCGCTCGGGACCTGAGGTTCGAGCAGGTCTCCGTGATCGAATTCAACCGGGAGGCCCTCCGCGGTTTCTCGGTGCTTGTGGAAGCCAAGCGCAGCTATCCGTACGGGCGGGCGTTCGCGCACGTCCTGGGATACGTGGGGGAAGTGAGCCAGGCGGAGCTGGACGCATCCGAGGACGAGCTGCTCGGGATGGGGGACGTCGTCGGGAAATACGGGCTGGAACGGGAGGAAGACGACGTTCTTCGCGGGATAAACGGGGGGCGGCACGTCGAGGTGGACGCCGCGGGCAGGGACAAGCGCCTCGTCGAGGAAGTTCCGCCGCGCGCGGGAGGGATCGTCACGACGACCCTCGACGCCGACATCCAGAAAACGGCGGAGGAGGCGATGGAAGGGAAGGCGGGCGCAGTGATCGCCATGGTTCCGAAGACCGGGGACATCCTGGCGTTCGTCTCCGCGCCGACCTTCGACCCGAGCGCATTTTCGAGGGGAATCCGGAAGGCGGAGTGGCAGGAACTGTCCAACGATCCGCGCAAGCCGATGCAGAACAAGGGGCTCCAGGGCACGTACGCCCCCGGCTCCACCGTGAAACCGTTCGTCGCGCTGGCGGCGCTGGAAGAGGGGTTGCAGGATCCGAAGGCCACGGTCCGGTGCCCGGGACACCTCTGGATCGGGAACCGGGCCTTCCGCTGCTGGAGGGAGAAGGGCCACGGGTCGGTTGACATGTACAAGGGGATAGTGCAGTCGTGCGACGTCTATTTTTACACGATGGGGATGCGGCTCGGGCCGGACCGGATCGCGAAACTTGAGAGGGACGCCGGCCTGGGCACCCTAACGGAAATAGAACTTCCGGGGGAAAGGAAGGGCCTCGTTCCCGATTCGGAGTGGAAACGGAAGGTATCGAAGGAGAGGTGGTACGATTCGGAGAGGGCGATCCTCGGAATAGGCCAGGGAGCGATCCACGTCACGCCGCTCGAGATGCTTGCGGGTTACGCCTCCATCGCCACCGGGGGAGAGGTGATGCGTCCCCGTCTCGTGGACCGGATAGCGCCGAGGGAAGCCCCCGTGGAACAACGCGCGCCGAAGATGCTCCGGAAACTTCCCTGGAAGCCGGAGAACGTCGCTTTCGTCCGAAGGGCGCTCGGGGGGGTGGTAAACGATCACGGTACCGGCGGCGCCGCGAAGCTCCAGGGGATCGAGGTGGGAGGAAAAACAGGGACGGCACAGGTGGCCGCGGTCAAGGGGAAGATGATCAAGTCGGAGAACCTCCCCTACAATCTCCGCGACCATGCATGGTTCGTGGGATTCGCCCCGGTATCCGATCCGGAGATCTGTGTCGTGGCGATGCTTGAGCACGGCGGCCATGGAGGGTCCGCCGCCGCCCCCGTGGTCAAAGCGGTGATGCAGGAGTATTTCCGGACGAAGCAGCCGGCCGAAGCCGCGGCAAAGGAGAAGGAGAAGGAGAAGCGATGATCCGCAAGGGAAAGCTTGCGCGCCTTGACTGGCCGATCTTCCTGCTCGCCCTTGCATTGTGCGGCGTGGGCCTGCTCAACGTGTACAGCGGAACGCGGGTGTTCGGAGGGACGGGCTTCCCCCTCTTCGCGAAGCAGTTCGTCTGGATCTTCCTCGGGATACTCGCATTCTTCGCATGTTACCTGACCGGCGACGGATTGATCGAGGAGGTCGTCCGCCCCGTATTCTGGGGCATCCTCGCGATCCTCGTCATCGTCCTCGTAGCCGGGAAGGTGAGGGGAGGGGCCCAGCGGTGGATCTCCCTCGGCGCCTTCAATTTCCAGCCGTCGGAGTTCGCGAAGGTCGCCATCGTACTCGCGCTCTCCAAATACTTCGCCGACAAGTACAGCTACAGCGGGATCGGATTCGTCGATACCCTGCCGGCCATCGGGCTCGTGATCGTGCCTTTCCTGCTGGTCGCGCTCCAGCCCGATCTCGGAACCGCCGGCGTGTTCGTCATCATCCTGCTGGGAATGCTCGTGATCGCCTGCGTGCGGACGAAGGTGCTCCTGTGGCTGGGGGGAACGGGCGCGCTTCTGATCCCCGCCCTGTGGCTTGCGATGAAGGACTACCAGAAACAGAGGGTCCTCACGTTCCTTGATCCCGAGCGCGATCCCCTGGGGGCGGGGTACCACGTGATCCAGTCGAAGATCGCCGTGGGCTCCGGGGGGTTCATTGGAAAAGGATACCTGCGCGGAACGCAGGGATCCCTCAGGTTTCTCCCGGAACAGCACACCGATTTCGCTTTCGCCGTGTTCGCGGAGGAATGGGGGTTTGCGGGAACGCTGGTCCTGCTCGCTCTTTTTCTGCTGCTCGTCCAAAGGGCGTTTCACCTGGCATCCCGTTCGCAGGACCGGTTCGCTTCTTTCGCGTGCGGCGGGCTGGCCGTCTACTTCCTGGCCCACATCGCCATCAATCTCGCGATGGTCTGCGGCCTCTTTCCCGTAGTGGGAATACCGCTACCGTTCGTCAGTTACGGCGGGTCGTCGATGCTGACGAACATGATGGCCCTCGGCATTATGACGAACCTGGCCCGAAGCCGCTTCACATTTCAGGGAGGAGGGGAGAGCTCGATAAGCTCTTGATCTCCGAAACGATCGAGCCGGCAAGGGACGGGGAAGCGCCGGTCCATTTTTTGAGCACTTTCCCGTCGGCGTCCGCAAGAAGCAGTAGCGGAGCCTGCTCAGGGCCGTAACGCGCCTTGAAGGGACCGGGAAGCGCAAGCAGTGTAGTTACCGGAATCGTGCCCGCATCGGGCTGAGCGGAGGGCCGAAGAGGGGCGACCTCCTTCGTACCTTCGCGCCCGAGGAGACGTTCCCGGTCGAAGAGGATCCGGTACACCCGCACGCTGCCCGCGGGGATGTCCCGCGATGCCACTTTAAGGGATTTCCAGACATCCGCGCACGGCGGGCACCACACGTAATCGAGAAAGATCAAACGCAATGGTTCGGAGGATTCCGGCAGGTTCGCCCGCGGTTCTCCCCGCTCGTCCAGGAACACGGGGTTCGGGGCGGGAAAGGGAACCGACCCTACGGAGAGGTATTTAGCGCCGCATGCGGCGAAAAAAAAAGCCGCGAGCAGCCACGCGGCGGAACGCCGCACTACATTCCTTTCTGTATCAGCGATACGATGCCGGCTTTCGTGTTGACTCCCACCATCTGGCCCTTGATCTGCCCTTCCTTGAACAGGATGAGGGTCGGGATTCCGCGGATGCCCAGGGTCGACGCGATGTCCGGGCTTTCATCGACGTTCACCTTGGCGATGCGCACCTTCCCCTCCATCTCCCTGGCGACCTCTTCGAGGATCGGCGCGATCACCCTGCACGGACCGCACCAGGGAGCCCAGAAATCGACCAGCACCGGCGTCGGGCCGGAGTCGACCGTCGTCTTGAAGTTTCCGTCGTTCAATTCCATGATGTTTCCGGCCATTCTCTTCCTCCAGTTATTCTCGCTGCGCTCACATGCCCCGCTTCGCGAGCTCCTTTTTGACGCAAAGATCCATCACCACCGGAATTCCCGCCCGATCCAGGAGATCGCGCGCCGCCTCGCTCACGACCCCTTCCTGCATCCAGAAAAACCGTGCGCCGATCCGGATCGCCTCTTCCGCGATCGCCGGCACTTCTTCGGATTTCCTGAACACGTCCACGAGGTCGATTTTCCCGGGAACCTGCGTCAGGGAGGGATACGCCTTCTCCCCCAGTGCCTCGGTGAGCATGGGGTTCACGGGAATTACCTGGAATCCCCTCTCCTTCAGATACCGCGCCACGGCGTTGCTTGGCCGCTCCGGTTTGTCGGAGATTCCCACAACGGCAACGGTGCGCGTTTCCTTGAGAATCCTGTCGATCGCCCGTTCCACTCGCGAATCACCATCGTTAAGATGCGAAACATGCTACACCGGTTTTCCGTTAAAGGAAAGGCGACGCCTCCTTGACATTGGCGGTGGGGAAAAGCGATCATGATTCCCTATCGCCAACCTTTCCGGAGGGAATTCCTTGCAGGAAACGATCGTGAAAATGCTGAAGGAAGGTGCGGACCTGCGCCTCCAGATGGCGGAGACGATGGCCCGCGAAATCCACGACGCCGCGCAGGCGATCGCCCACGCGTTCAAGGCGGGCCGGAAAATCCTCCTGTTCGGCAACGGCGGCAGCGCCGCGGACTCCCAGCACATCGCGGCGGAATTCATGAACCGTTTCCTTATCGAGCGCCCCCCGCTCCCGGCCATCGCGCTTACCACCGACACCTCGATACTCACCAGCATCTCGAACGATTATGCGTTCGACGAGATTTTCAGCAAGCAGATAAAAGCCCTCGGCAAGAAGGGGGACATAGCCATAGGAATCTCCACAAGCGGGAATTCCGCGAACGTCCTCAAGGGGTTCCGGGTCGCCAAGAAACTGGGAATGGTCACGATCGCGCTCACGGCCGAGGGGGGGAAGATGGCCTCGATCGCCGACATCGCCCTTGCCGTCCCTTCGAAGAGCACCCCGCGGATCCAGGAGGCCCACATCGCCATCGGGCACATACTGTGCGATCTGACGGACACCTTCCTGTTCCGGCAGGTCGGAAAGCGATGAAGGAGATCGACCCGTCCCGGCTTCGCCGGACGTCGCTTTTCTCCAGAAAAAGCAAGGTCACCTTCAAGGGTTTCTGCGATCCCGTACGGAAGGGCATGTCGTTTTCCGCGTTCCTGAACGGGCTTCCCGATTACCTGTCGGCGAAGGACTTCCGCGCGGCGGTCGCGGCCGTGGCTGCGGCGAAGAAGCGAGGGGCTCCCGTGCTCCTCGGGATCGGGGCGCACTTCATCAAGGTGGGGCTTTCCCCGCTGCTTCTACAGGGGATTTCGAAAGGGCTGTTCGACTGCGTTTCGATGAACGGCGCGGGCGTGATCCACGACACGGAGCTGGCGCTGGCCGGAAAGACGTCGGAGGACGTGCAGGACAGCCTTTCCGACGGCTCCTTCGGGATGGCCAGGGAGACGGCGCAGTTCATCCACTCCGCCCTTGCTTCAGGCGTGCCGGAGGGCCTCGGGTTCGGCGCGGCGGTCGGAAAGGCCATCGCCGGCTCCCGGGCGCGGTATCGTGACAGAAGCCTGCTTGCGGCGGCATGGAAGAAGGATGTGCCTGCCACCGTACATGTCTGCATCGGCTCCGACATAATCCACATGCACCCGGAAGCGGACGGCGCGGCGATGGGGGAGGCCTCACAGAAGGACTTCCGCCGGTTTTGCGAGATGGTGGCGCGCCTGGAAGGCGGGGTCTACCTGAACGTCGGATCGGCCGTGGTACTGCCCGAAGTCTTCCTGAAGGCGGTGTCGGTGGCGAGGAATCTCGGCAGGCCCCTGTCCCGGATAACCACGGTGAACATGGATTTCCAGCGCCACTACCGGCCGGACGTCAACGTGGTGACCAGGCCGACCCGGGCAGGAGGGAAGGGATATCACCTGATCGGGCCCCACGAAATACTTTTCCCGCTCTTCATGGCCGCCGTGGCCGAGAAGTTGTGGTGATCGTCCGGTCCCGGGCGATCGGTCGGGTTAGAGAGACGTCTCTTCGCCGGGCTCGAGCACGACCACCCGTGTTCCCGGTGCGGTCTTCTTCATCTCCGCGACGAACCGGTCCGCGTTGGGCTCGAGGATCGGGAACGTCCCGAAGTGCATCGGGACGACCGTCTTCGCCCGGAGCAGCGCAGCCGCCTTCGCGGCTTGCCTGTAATCCATCGTGAACACCGACCCGATCGGGAGCAGCGCCACGTCGATCGGATACAGTTCGCCGATAAGCGACATGCCCGCGAAGATCCCCGTATCCCCCGAATGGTAAACCGTTGCGCCCGAAGGAGTGCGGATCACGTATCCCACCGGCGCCCCGAGTGTGCAGGAATGACGGGCCTCGGTCATCGTGAAGGAGAAGCCGTCGAGTATCACCGTGCCTCCGACGTTCATTCCGCCCCCTCCGTGCAGAAGCTGCGATTCGGGGACCCCCCTGGCCTTCAGATCCCCCGTCAGTTCGTAGATCCCGACCACCATCGCACCCGTCCGTTTGGCCAGCGTGACGGCGTCGCCCGCGTGGTCGGAATGATCGTGGGTGAGGAGAAGGAAGTCCGCTTTCGCTATGCTTTCCGGACCGCCGGGCGCTTTGGGGTTCCCTTTGAACCAGGCATCGATGAGCACGGTCTTGCCGGACGGATCCTGGATGGAGAAACCGGAGTGCCCTAACCATCGAATCTTCACGGACGCCATGTGACGATCCTCCTTTCGACCGGGTATATTTTCTATATACGAGGTTGCAGGGCGGTCATCAAGAAGGAAATCGCGCCTTTCGGAGTCCGGCATTCCCGTGATACAAACACGGGGAGGAGGCCCGGCCGCAATCGGGAGTTGAAATGCAGCACTAAGTCAAGGAGCCGTTGCCGCGCGCGATGAGAAATTCCGAAAAGCCGTCCCGTATCCGCGCCATCGTCCCGAACAGGGTGGACCTTGCGGGGGGGACGCTCGATATCTATCCCCTTTATCTGCTCGTTCCGGGTTCGATGACCGTCAACGCCGCGATCGGCGTGCACAGCGAAGCGGAGATCTTCTCCGGGCGCGGGCCCGCGCGGTTGCGATCGGAGAATTTTTCGATGGATGCGGAGGCGAGGGACACGCACGGCTTCCCCACGGGGGGGAAACTGGGGCTTGTCGCTTCGGTCATGAGGTTCTTCCCTCCGGTCGCGGGAATCTCGATCCGGGTCCGTAACGAAGCCCCGCTGGGTTCCGGCATCGGCGCATCGTCCGCGCTGCTGGTGGCCTTGATGCTGGCGATGGACGCGTACCTGGGAAAAAGCCGGGGCTGGGAGGAAACGGCGCGTAAGGCGATGGAAATCGAGGCGGGATACCTGCGCTGCCTTACCGGGTGCCAGGACCACGTGGCTGCGCTGCGAGGAGGTATCCAGGGGATCCGCTACATGCCGGGGAAGCTCGAGGCGGAGAGGATATCGGGAGGCGGCGAGGCAGGGAAGAAGCTTGCGGCGCACGGGATCCTCGCCGGGACCGGCATTTCGCACCGTTCCGGGAACGTCAACTGGAGGATGATCCGCGGCGCGATCGACGGAAACGAAGAGATATTGAGGAAGTTCCGCGGGATCGCATCGGCCTCGCGGGACGCCTGGGACGCCGTCCGCAGCGGGAAAGCCGACGGGATCGGCAGGGCGGTGGCGCAGGAGTGGAAGATCCGCAAGACGCTTGCCGCAGGGATTTCGCCGCCGAAGGTGGAGCGGCTGTTCGCGTCGCGGGAGTTCCGGATGCGCGTAGCCGGCGCCAAGTTATGCGGAGCCGGCGGAGGCGGAATGTTGTTCGGCCTGCTGCGCGGGCCGGAGGAACGGATGCGGGTGGAGGGGATACTCAAGGAGGAAGGATTCGAGGTGCTGCCCTTCCGCCTTTCGAAGGGACCCCGCCTGGAGGTCGGATGAACACAGCGCTGGAAGCGGGCCCGAAAGTGCATGATGTGATCGTCGTCGGTGCGGGGCCCGCCGGGTTGTTCGCCGCCCGCGCGCTGTCCGGGCATCTCTCAGTCCTCGTCATCGACGAAAAGCACCGCACGGGCGGGGCCGGAGCGATGACCGACGGGAAGCTGAATCTGTCCCCCCGGATCGGGCTCGACCTCGACGAGCTTCAACTGACGGAGGCGGAGGCCGAGAGCCGGATCGCGAAAATCGACGAGACGTTCCTCGAGCACGGCGCGGACCGAACGCTCTACGGCGTCGACCGGGAGCGGATCGCCCTTTGGATGGACCGTGTCTCCTGGGTAAGGCGCCGCACTTTCAGGGGGGACTGGGACATCACGCTTCTCCCCGCGAGGCAGCGTCACATGGGGACAGACCTCGCGCATCACGTCGTCGCACGCCTGACCGAGTCCATCGCGAAAAAAGGCGCCGGGTTCCTCCTCGGGGCGAAGGTGGATGGAATACGGCTGCGGGACGGCGGAGGTCCGTTCGTCGTCACAAGCTCCAAAGGAGATTTCGAGTCGAGGTACGTGGTTTCGGCCCCTGGGCGCGACGGAGCGCACTGGTTCCGCGAGGTGGCCCGCTCCATGGGCGTGCGGACACGCTGGGGGGCCATCGACATCGGCTGCCGGGTCGAAGTCGCGCTGCCGGTATACGACGAGATAACGCAGGTCCTCTACGATCCCAAGTTCCTCTTCGTCACCCCCACCCACGGGGACCGGACCCGCACATTCTGCACGAACCCCGGAGGCAGGGTCCGCGTGGAACTCCGTAACGGCTTCCGGCTGGTAAACGGCGATGCGCTGAAGAGAATGAAGACCCCCTGCACCAACTTCGCGATCCTCAACACGGTCTTCATGACGGAACCGCTCCAGGACACCACGGAGATGGGGCGCAAGGTGATGGAGTTCGCAAATTTCTGGGGAGGCGGGGACAGCCTCATCGTGCAGCGGTGGGGTGACCTGACGGAAGGCCGCCGGTCGAAAAGGGAGACGTTCTTCTCGGGTTCACTCGGATACGACAAGATGATACCTACGCTTCCGCCCGGCCCCGGGGTCACGCCCGGGGACATCTCGTACGCCTACCCGGGGAGGATCGTGGACAATCTGCGCGAGAGCCTGCTCCTCCTCTCTCGCGTCATCCCGGGGGTTGCGCACCCGTCGACGACCGTCTACGTCCCCGAGATCAAGTTCTACGACACGAAGTATCCCACCGACCGGAACCTCGAGACCGAGGTGCCCAATCTTTTCGTCGCGGGGGACGGTGTGGGCAAATCGCGCGGCATCGTGGGCGCCGCCCTGAACGGCATGCTCGCCGCCGAGGGGATTTTGCGGAAAGAGGGAATCAAGTAACCACTATTGTGATATTATGTAACCACCCTGGGTTGGCGAGGTGGCCATGTTAACTGTCGGTATCAAGGAGTTGAAGGCAAAGCTGAGCAACTATGTGGGGAAAGCGGGCAGGGGTGAGGAAATCGTGGTAACAGCGCGTGGCAAGGAGATTGCCCTCATTGTCCCGATAACGAAAGAGCGGCGGGCCTTGAAACATCTTTCGGAGACAGGTGAGGCCAGGATGCCAAAGGGAAAACCGGCGGGAGTCAGTGGCCTTCGTATCCGGGGAAAGTCCCTGGCGCAAACGGTTCTGGAAAGCCGCCGGTGATCCTCTACCTCGATACAAGCGCGCTCGTGAAACTTTACATCGAGGAACTTCATTCGGACGATGTCCGCCGATGGGCTGATGAGGCGGAAATCGTCGCCACTTGCCGCGTCGCATATCCTGAAGCCGTATCGGCTTTCAACCGGCGCATGCGCGCGGGTGACATGATGAAGAATATATATGGATCCGCAATGAAATACTTCAGGCGGGATTGGGATCGTCTGGCAATCGTGGATTTCAGGGAGATCGACGCAGGCAGGCTTGCCGCAAAGCACGGGCTGCGTGGATTCGATGCAATACACCTTTCGGCAGCCCTCGTGCTTGCATCCGTTCCTTCCGGACCGGATGTATGGTTTTCATCGTTCGATTCCGTTTTGAACCGGGCCGCTGCAGGCGAGAAAATTTCCGTACTTGTTCCTGTCTGAGCGCCCGGCAACGCTCACCCGACGATCAGCACCCCCGTGCCCTGGAGTTCGTCAGCTTTCAGCATTTGCAGGGCGCGGTTGGCGTCTTCCAACGGGAATAGCGTGACCTTCGGACGGATGGGGATTTCGGCGGCCTCACGCAATAGTTCTTCGCCGTCCCGCCGGGTGTTGGCGGTGACGCTCCGTACGTTCTTCTCGTAGAAAAGGCACTCCTCGTAACGCATCGTCGGAACGTCGCTCATGTGGATTCCCGCCAGAGAGAGGGTGCCGCCTTTTTTGAGCGCCCGCAGCGCCTGCGGGATCAGTTCGCCCGCGGGTGCGAATATTATCGCTGAATCGGCTGCGACGGGCATCTCCGACGGATTCTCGCCGGCCCATGCGGCCCCAAGTGTCAACGCATGCTCCCGATGGGTCGTCCCGCGCGTGCAGACGAAAACCTCGCAGCCTCGGTGCAGGGCAAGCTGGATGACGATGTGCGCGGAGGAGCCGAAGCCGTAGATGGCGAGCCTTCCGCCACGCGGAAGCTCGGCGCGCGTGAGCGCGCGGTACCCGATGATCCCGGCGCAGAGCAGCGGGGCGGCTTCCGCGTCCGAAAACGCGTAAGGGAGGGCGTAAGCGTAGCTTTCCGGGACCACCGCGTATTCGGCGTATCCGCCGTCCCTGTGGTATCCCGTGAAGAGGGGCGCCTCGCACAGGTTCTCCTTCCCCGAACGGCAGAAAGCGCATTCTCCGCAAGTGTGGCGCAGCCATGCGATCCCCACGCGGGTCCCCTTGGGGAAGCGCCCCGAGCCTTCGCCCGGCATTTCCACCCTCCCGACGACCTGGTGCCCCGGAATGAGCGGGGTGCGGACGGAGGGAAGGTCCCCCTCGATCACGTGCAGGTCGGTCCGGCAGATCCCGCATGCGGACACCTTCACCAGGATCTCTCCCGGCCCGGGCGAAGGGACGGGCGCGTCTTCCCGGGCGAGCGGCGACCCCTCGATAGGACCGGTCTTTTTCAGCACCATCGCTTTCATGCGGAGAGCGCCGCCGTCAAACGTGATAGAGGGACGGATCGAGTATCTCGAATCCCGCTTCCTGTATGGTCTGCTTCAGCGGGAGGACGTTGATCGTCGCGACGCGGAAGAAGATGGTCCGCTTCCCCGCCTCGGCGTGACCCGTCGTCAGGATGCTCGTGATATTGACGTTGAAGCCCTTGATGATCGAAACGATCTTCGCCAGCCCCCCCGGCCGGTCCGGGACGACCACTTCGAGGCGCGAGCTTATCTCTCCGACCCCCAATGCCTCGATGAACGCCTTGAGCACGTCCGTCCGCGTGATGATTCCGGCCACCCTGCCCTTGTCGTCGACCACCGGAAGCGCATTGATCCTGAAATCGTGAAGCAGAACGATGGCGTCCTCCAATGTGTCGGTGAGCGTGGCCACCGTGACCTTCCGGGTCATCACCTTCTCCACCGCCGTTTTTTTCAGGAGTTCCACGGCCTCTTCTTCCGTCGCCCCCCGCAGGATGCCCACGGGAAGCGTCGCCTCGCGGATGTCACGATTGGAGAGAATGCCGACGAGCTTCCCGTTCTCCCCGGCTACCGGGAGCTGGTGGATGTTGTTCCCGCGCATGATTTCCCTCGCCTCGTACAGGGAAGCGGCCGGGGATATCGTGACTACGTGCTTTTTCATTCTGCGTACGACGAACATGGCAGGCTCCCTCTCTCCCCGGGGCTACGTTCCGAGGAGTTCCTGTACATGGATTGCCACGGAGGCCACGAGGGACGGAATTTCGTATCCCCCCTCGAGGACGGATACGACCTTCCCTCCGCAGTGACGTTCCGCCAGCTCGCACACGAACCGCGTCATGAAGCGGTATCCCTCGGTCGTGACCTCGATATCCGCGAGCGGATCTTCCCGGTGGGCGTCGAATCCGGCCGAGATCATGATGATCTCCGGGCGGAAACGCTCCACGGCGGGCTGAAGCATCTGTTCGAACGCGAGCCGGTACTCCTCGTCTCCCGTTCCCGGGGACATAGGCGCGTTTATGGTGGTTCCTTCTCCCGCCCCCTTGCCTGTCTCCCACCTGCGGCCGGTTCCGGGGTAAAGGAATGAGGGGTGCTCGTGGATGCTGAAGAAGAAGACGGACGGATCTTCGAGGAAGATCGACTGCGTTCCGTTCCCATGATGCACGTCCCAGTCGACGATGAAGACCCGCGAGATGCCGTGCTTCGCCTGGAGGTAGCGCGCGGCGACCGCCACGTTGTTCAGCAGGCAGAAACCCATTCCCGTGTGGCGGTCGGCATGGTGCCCGGGCGGCCGCACTGCGCAGAAGGCGCGCCGCACCATGCCGGTTGCGACGGCCTCCGCTCCCGCTATAGCACCCCCCGCCGACAGGAGTGCGATCGTGTAAGAGTTCCGGCAGAGGTATGTGTCCTCCGCGTCAAGCGTCGTGTCGCCGCGGCGGCAGGCGGCTTCGAGCTTCCGCAGGTATTCCGGATCGTGGACGCGCAGGATGTCGGATTCGCCCGGGTAAACGGGCTCGATCGGAATCATCCTGTCCGCGATCCCGTTGGACGACAAGTGCTCGACGATCGCGAGCAGGCGGGAGGGAGACTCCGGATGATCGAACGGGGCCGCGTGAAGCAGATAATCGCTGTGGTAGACGAAGCCGACGCGGTTCATCGGTTCTCCGCCGGTCTATCTAAACGTCGTGATCTCCGCGGCCGGCTTTCGGGGCGGTTTCGCGGGGAGGGTGTCCGGCTTGCCCAAGGCGATGACCGTGAGAAGCTCCTCCGGGAACCGAATCGAAAGCGCGGATTCAAGTTCCGGCTTCGCGATCAGCGGGCCGGTCATCCAGCAAGTGCCGTATCCAAGTGCGTAGGCAGCAAGGATGAACTGCGTCACGTACGCCGAAACGCTCTGAAGCCCCGCGTTGACCTGGAACCGGCGAACCTGGTGCCGCTTCGGCTCTTTTTCACGGAGGAGTTTGTCGGTGGCGGATTCGTACGGCGCCCCGACGACGCACACGGCCGCAGGCGCGCCCCAAAACAGGTTGTAGTTGTTTATCTTGTCCGCGGGGATCACTTTTCCCGTGGTCCGAGACACAACCATGTCCACGATGCCCTTCATTTTGGTGAGCATTTCCTTGTCCTCGACGACGAGGAACCGGACGTTCTGGGCGTTGCCCGCCGATGGAGCCCACGTTGCGGCTTCCACCATTTTAAGGATCGATTCACGTGGGACCGGATCCTTTCGGTACTTCCGGACGCTCTGCCGTCCCTTCATCGCCTCGAAGACGTCCATCCCCGCACCTCCCCTTCGATACGATTCCGTAGATATTGCCTTAAATCCCGGCGGCGCTTGCCTTCGGCAGGCGTTTACGGTACCAGGAGCAGCAGTTCCGCCCCTTTTTCCTTTTCGATGAGTTTCAGGAGAATTCGATCCGCAGTAATTTTCGCCGTGCCCTCGAGGGCGGCCCGGATATCTTCCCCGGTTTTTTTCGCTCCGGTTGAAACAAGGAAGGACGAGCCGGCGAATTCGGCTGCCGCCTTCCCCGCTTCGGCGAGGACCTTCCTGCACCCGTCGGACAAACCCGCTTTCCCCTTTGAAAACAAAACGTTTACCGGAAGGTAAATGTCCAGCGAGGGGCCGAGGGGAGTGACCTTGACCCCGGGAGAAATCTTTTCGATCGATTCCTTCAGGGCCGCGAACCGGGTTTCACGCCGTTTTTCCTCTATCTTGCGTTCCTCAGTCAGGCGCTCGACGCGTCCGAGAAGAATATCGCGCTCCCGCCGGATCGCTTCCTCTTCCTGAGGTTTTTCAGTTTTTTTGCGAAGTTCCGCCAGCTCGGCATTCCGTGCGGCGCTCTCTTTTTTCAGGGCCTCCAGCGCCTGCTCGCACGATTGCGTTTTAGCGTTCATCTCCTGGATGCGCTTGCCGGTCGCTTTCTCCTTCTCGAGCAGCTCCGAGATGAACTGCTCCCGCGTGATGCGGGTCCCCTCGTAGTTCTTGCGGGCGGATGCAAGCTCTTCGTTCAGCTTGCGGGCTTCCTCTTCCCGGGTGCGTACCCGGGAAGAGAGAGACGCGGCCTCTTCCTTTTCCGCGGCGAGCTGCGCCTGGAGCGCCTCGGCCCTTGCATCGAGAACCGTTTTTTCCTTGTTCGCGGCCGCGAGAGCGTCGCGCAGGGTGTCGGCTTCCCGAGTCTTCATTTCGTACCTGGAACTTGTGACCATGCAGCCGCCTGCGGCAAGGAGCAGCGGAAACAGCAGGGCCGTCGCCCGCAACCGGTTTCCTCTCACGGTTCCCCCCATGAATGTCCCCATCGTATCGAAAAACACGAATCATTTTACTTTCCTCCCCCTTTTTAATAAAGTTGAAAACAAAAGATTTTAAAAACAAAAGGAAAGGAACACGCGGCGTGGGCGGCTTCCAGACGGATCTCCTGGACAAGTTGATGGAACTCGGATTCATCCCGCCCGATGAAATCCAGACCCTGAAATCACGCGCCGCGAGCAGGGGAACCACTCTCGCCGAAGCCGCTCTCCTCGAAAACATCCTGCATTCCGACGCGAAAGGCTGGATCCTTGCGGAGGCCCTGGGAATCCCCTTTATCGAGATAGACCCCGAGTCCGTTCCCATGTCTCTTTGCGACGTCATTCCGGAAGCCATCGCCAGGGAGCACCTGGTGGCTCCGATCGCCCTGGAGAACGACCGGCTGACGCTTGCCGTTTCCGACCCGTTCTGCCATGAGGCTTTCTCCTCCGTAGAGGCCATGACCGGCCTTTCCGTCCGCATCGCGGTATGCCCGCACCGTATCCTGGCGTCGATACTCTCCCGCTTCTATCCCGACCTTTTCCAGCTTGCCCCGGCCGACCTTTCCGGAGGACTGATCGGCAGCCGGGAGGCGGAAAAATGGATCTCGCAGGGAGGGGTGCGGCGGTTGGCCGAAAAGGCGCTGATCTACGCCGCTTCCACGAAGCTTGAAAACGTCCGCATGTTTCCGGCGGGGGAGAAAGTCCTTCTGAAGGGGAAGGGGGAATCGGGATCCGTTCTTCTTCTTTCCTTCCCGTTGAAGTTCCGTCGAATCCTCATCGACGCGTTCCTCGACCTGGCTGAAGCCGGGAAGGGACCCGAGAGGATGTCCGGAAAGATCTTCCAGCTGGAATCGGCCTCCGGAGTCGTTTCCTTCCGCCTCAGTTTCGTGCAGGGGCTGTCCGGGGTCGAGGCGATCATAAAGATCCTGCCGGACAGGAAATCGGGCATCACGCTGGATTCGGTGGGACTGAACCAGGAGCAGGTCGACATCACGCGGAAGGTCCTCTCCAAGGGGAGCGGCTTCTTCCTTGTGTCCTCCCCCGGCCCCGAGGGTGTCGCCACCACGCTTTTCACGCTGCTCAGGGATATCTACCGCACGGGGACCCGAGTGGTGACCGTGGAGGAGCAGTTCCAGCTGCGGAACGAGGGGTACATCCAGCTCGAGCGACGGTATGCGGAGCAGCAGTTCGAAGGGAAATGGCCCCGCCTCGCCGAGTCGCTGGAGCCGGATGTTCTCATGATCGAGCACGTCTCCGATCCTGGCGAGTTCTCCGACCTCATTCACCTTGCGCAGGGCGGTATCACGGTTCTGTGCGGCGTCCGGCGTTTCAACTTCGACCGCA
The DNA here is from genome assembly GCA_016218975.1 of Deltaproteobacteria bacterium. Lineage (NCBI taxonomy): Bacteria > Pseudomonadati > Myxococcota > Myxococcia > Deltaproteobacteria bacterium. Next base: position 87,026 of record JACRCO010000053.1, on the reverse strand, counting down.
CGCTCCGGACCCTGCTTTCGCTGGACGTGGACCCGTTCATCCTGGCGCGCGTCGTAAGGCTAGTGATGCACCAGCGCCTGGTCAACCTGCTTTGCCAGGAGTGCCGCCGTCCCGTGCCCGCCAAGCCTTCCCTCAGGATGGTGGGAGAAAGGTACCGCACGCAGCTGGAAAGGATCATCGAGGATTCTTCGTTCTACGTGCCCGCGGGATGCGAGCGCTGCAAGGGCAAGGGGTACTCCGGGAAAATGGCTCTCGTCGAGCTGCTTCCTTTCACTCCGGGGGTTGAAAACATCGTGTCCTCGGACGTCTGGCTCGAAGAGAAGCTTGGCCGGCTGCTGGAAGAGGATTTCTACTCGGCGATCCGCACAGTGGAGGACCTTCTGCTGCGGGGTATGGTCACCTACGACGAGGTCCTTCCGTTTTTCCGTTAGCGCGCAAGGGAGCGATCCGATGACGACTCGGAAATGGGGCAAAAGGGCGGCCTCGGTTCTGGCATGGACGATTGCGTCGGCGATGGCGGCGGTTTGCGTGGAGTCCGCGGAACCGGGAGTTTCGGGGAAAGAGAGCCCCCATGGGCGGAGAGACGAGAAGTCCTGCATCGTGTGCCACATCGCGAAGCGCCCGCAGGCCGAAGGGCCGCGCCGCGCCCCGGAGCTGAAGTTCGGCGGGGACGTCGTGACGCTCTGCTCCTCCTGCCATGAAGGGTACCGGCACATGCATCCGGTGAAGATCGCGCTGGCCCCCGACATGAAAATAACGGAGGACCTGCCGCTGGACAGGAACCGGCGTATCACCTGCGTCACTTGCCATGATGTCATGGAGAAGGAGGGGGTGCATCGGAAGCGGAGGATCTCCGGGCGGCAGCTTTGCCTGAACTGCCACGTTGATTCCGACATCCTGGCCCAGGTTAACTGGTATCCGACCAGGCTTGCGAAAGGGGAGAAGGGCCGGCTGGAAATCAAGTCCGTCGAGTTCCGCATTCCCGCGGGCAAGTCCTACCTCGGGAGCATGGTGTACTTCTACTACTATGCCAAGGACGTGGATACGGGGGACATAACGTTCGGCACGAATATCCTGTACGACGACGGCACGCACGGGGACCGGCAGGCGAACGATTCCGTCTACACGCTGATCGAGGATGTTCCCCTCACGGGCGCGAAACGGCGCGTGGTCTACACGGGCTGGGTCATGGACTCGGGGGGGAGGCGAAGCAATACGGTTACGCTGGCTGTGGAATACCTGTAATCCGCGTATTACGAACGGAGGGATGATGAAAGAGACGACGCTTGCCGGCATGTTCCTGAACCGCGTCGCGGAGGGCGGCGGCGACACGCGATACATCGTCCCGAGGGACGGGAAGTGGGAGCCGATGACCTTCAGGGAGGCAGGATCCGCCGTCCGTGAGATGGCATCCGGCCTGATGAGCATGGGGCTTGCCCGGGGGGAGCGCGTGGCGATCCTGTCCTCCACGCGCGTGGAGTGGGTGCTCTCGGACTTCGCGGCGATCCTGTGCGGGATAGTCACCGTTCCGATCTATCCGTCGAATCTTCCCGACCAGGTGGAGTACATCCTTGCGCACTCGGGGGCGCGGGCCGTGTTCGTCGAGGACGAGTCCCAGTGGAACAAGGTGTCCGGCGCCCGGAAACGGCTTCCGGATCTGTCTTCCCTGATCCTTTTCGCGGACGGCGCGGAGGGCAGGGAAGGGACGATGGGTCTCGCGGAGCTTCGCGCGAAGGGGGCAGCTTACGACGCCGCGCACCCCGGAGCGCTCGAGGCCAGGACGGCGGAGATCCGGCCGGAGGACGACCTTACCATCATCTACACTTCGGGAACCACGGGACCACCGAAGGGCGCCGTGATCCGCCACAGCAACGTGGCTTTCGACTGCACCTCCGTCCTTTCGGTCATCGACGTTCCGCGGGGGTCGGTCATGCTCCAGTTCCTGCCGCTTGCGCACGTGCTGGGGCGGTTCGAGCATTTCCTTTCCTTCGACGCGATGGCGGTCACGGCCTTCGCCCGGGGCCTCCAGACGGTCGCCGAGGACCTGCCCGCGGTCCGTCCGCACATGATGATAAGCGTCCCGCGGCTCTACGAGAAGTTCTACGCGGCTGTCCTCGGGAAGGTGCACCAGGAAGGAGGGCTCAAGAAAAAGATATTCCTCTGGGCGCTCTCCGTGGGGCGCGAGGTCTCGGCGCGGAAGCAGCGCCGCGAGAGCGTCGGGGGATTGCTGGGGCTCAAGTTCTCGCTGGCGGACCGGCTTGTGTTCGGGAAGATACGGGAGCGGCTGGGAGGCAGGCTTCGTTTCTTCGTGTCCGGGGGTGCTCCCCTCGCCAGGGAAATAGCCGAATTCTTCCACGCAATGGGGATTCTGATTCTCGAAGGGTACGGCCTTACCGAAACCCCCTCCGTGGTATCGTGCAACCAGGTGGAGAAATTCAAGTTCGGGACCGTCGGCAAGCCGATTCCCGGCACCGAGGTCAGGATCGCCGCCGACGGGGAGATACTCATACGTGGGCCGCACGTGTTCAAGGAATATTTCCACGATCCGGCGGCGACCCGGGAAGCTATCGACGCGGAAGGATGGTTCCACTCCGGAGACATCGGAGTGATCGAGGGGGACGGATTCCTGAGGATAACGGACAGGAAAAAGGACATCATCGTCACGTCCGGCGGAAAGAACGTCGCCCCGCAGAATATCGAGAACCTGCTGAAGACCGATAAATTCGTCAGCCAGTCGTTCGTCTACGGAGACCGCAGGAAGTTCCTCACGGCCCTCCTGACGCTGGCGCCCGATGAGATCGTAAAATGGGCGGGCGAGAACGGCATCGCGGAGAAGGACCCGGCGAAACTCGCGTCGGACAGCCGCGTCATAGCGATGATGAGCGCGCGGGTGGAGGAGATTAACAGGTCGCTGGCGTCCTTCGAGCGGATCAAGAAATTCGTGCTCCTGGGGACCGATTTTTCCCAGGAAACGGGGGAGCTGACGCCTACGTTGAAGGTGAAGCGCAAGGTGGTCATCCAGAAGTACGGGACGCTGCTCGATGCCCTCTACGAAAAGGATTGACCCTCATTCGGGAACTGAGGGTTGACGAGCGCCTTGCCCGTTTCAGCTTACGAAATCAACAAGATGCCGGAAAAGGAGCGCGAGCGGCTCCTTTCCGTCCTGATTCCTTCCCGTTTCCTCGAGATTTTCTCGATCGACTCCGGTTCGTTCCTCAATACGGCGGGGATCCGGTGCGTAAAATTCGCATGCCCCGAAGGGATGCCGTTCTTCCAGATCGACCTGCGGCGCGATCCCGCGGACAGGGACGCCGCCTACTTCCTCGACATATCCACGTCGCCGTACGGTCAGATGGAAATATCGTTCATCATAGTGAACGACCCGGACAGCGAACGGTACGATATCGACGTCGACGAGTACGGCCAGGACACGTACTTCGGAACGGCGCGCCGGAACATTTACGAGGAAATACGCGCGTTGGAAGCGGGTCTGGCGCCGGCCCAGGTCCGCAAAGGCCTTCGGGCCATGCGGGACCTGATCGCCTGCTGGGACGATTTCTTCGGCCGGATCGGGCACCGGTTCTACTTCCTCGAGCCGCTGAGCTACAACAGCGCCATCCTGTACGAAAGAGGCGGCTTCCAATACGTCCAGGGAAGGGAGAAGATGGAATATATCGACAGGGAGTTCCGTCCCGGCGGCGTCCTTCACGCGCGGCTCGACGGAAGCACCCCATTCCGGAAGCCGGAGCACTGGAAGACCGTGCGGGGAAGGAGCTGGGCGATCCACGACGGCATACTCGACGAGCCGTGGGAGAGCCCCAAGATGTACAAAACGGTGGGAATCGACGGAGGGATATGCACTTTCACGGGCGAAGGATACTGAAAGCGGCGGCGCTTGCGGCCGCCTTCCTGATTGCCGCGGGAGCGGTGCGCGCGGAGGAGGAGGAACGCCCGAAGATCTTCCTGGAGAAGAGGATCTTCGCCGACACTTCCGGGGGGAAGAAAAGTTTCTACGAGGTCCACACCGTAGCGCAGGGGGAGAGCCTGTGGAAGATACTCAACAGCAAGGGCATTCTCCCGCCGGCGGAATACGGAAGATTGATGAAGGAGTTTCGCCGGGCCAATCCCGGCGTGACCGACCCCGGGAAGCTGCGGAAAGGCCGGAAGATCCTGGTGCCGTCGGCGGTCCCGCCGCCGCCCGATTCCGGGGTTGCCGAGGGGAAGGTGGCGAAGCACCGCGTTGCGCGCGGGGACACGCTCACGCGGATCCTGTCGGAGAAGGGCGTGGCGCGCCGGGATTACACGAGATACCTCGATGCAGTGAAGAAACTGAACGAATCGATCCGCGATGTGAACCGCATCATCATGGGAAGCACGATCCTGATCCCGACGGCGGAATATTTCGGCGCCCCGAAGGAGACGGTCGAAGCCGTGCGGAAGGATGCGGTCCCGTCCGTTCCGCCCGTGACGGCGGCCGTGGAACTTCCGAAGGAACCACCGAAGGAAGCTCCGAAGGAAGCTCCGAAGGAAGCCTCCAAGGAACCGGCTGAAGAAGTCGTGAAGGAAGCACCGAAGGAAACTGCGATCGCGGCTGCGGAACCGGCCGGAGAGGCGAAAGCGCCCGCCCGGCAGGCGGAGACGCCGTCCGCGAAACCGGCTCCCGATGAGCCGCAGCCGGCCCTTACCAGGGAAGTCCCGCCGGAACAGGTAAAGGCTGTCGACGAGCCCGCCAAGCCGGAGGCGCAGATTCGCACATCCCCGGCTCCTGCGTCGGTTGCCGCGCCCGTCGTCGAAGCCAAACCGCAAGCGGCGAAACCGGAGCCTGCGAAAAAAGAGGAGCCGCCGCTCGTTCCACCGAAGCCCCCGTACCGGGGGCTGCTGGCCGATCTCCTGGCCGGGTTGGGGGAGAATTGGGCCGATCGGGGGACGCTCTACCTGCCGGTTCCGTCGGGCGGAGAGGTGGTACTGAACCTTGAGGATTTCCCCGTGGCCCGCTTCTCGAACGGAACACAGGTGCTGATGGATTTCCGCGGAACGCTGCCGCATAACATCCAGGTTCTCATCGCCGAGACGTGGAAGAACTACCGGGTGGTCTCGATGGAAGGCGCCGGTGACGCCTGGGAAATCATCCGGCGTCTCCTTCAGGCGTCCGGCTATCACTCGGTCAAGGAGGGACTGGCGCGCCCGCTGGTAATCGGAGAGGGCGTATCGGTCATGCTTCCGGCTCGTTGGGTAGTGCTCCGGACACCGGAGAGCCTTCTGTCGGGCGAGGTCGTCCTGATCAAGGAGGTTCCGGAAAAACCGTCGGGAAACCTTGCCGCCGTCCTCAGGTATGCGGAACGGGTCGGGATCCGGGTCCTGCCACTGGCCATCGATCGGAGCGCCCTCGAAGGATTCATCGTCGGCATCCGCGATCCGGGGGAACCGGCCGATCCTCCGCAACGGCTGTCGGTTCCGGCCGGAGGGCTTGCGGCACTCGATTTCGCCCTCGATTTTCTGGGCGTACCCAGGAAGGACGGGGAACGTCTGAAGATCGGCGGCAAAGGGGAATCGTTCCAGTTGATCGTCCAGCCTGAGCGGCTGTTCGATGCGGGAGGGAAACGGCACATCGCGGACACAGGCAGAATGGCGCCGGCGCTCAAGTCGCTCCTTCGGGATTCGGGGTATCGTATATTCCCCGTGCTCAAGGATGATACCGGGAAAACGATCTTCCAGCGCGTGATGAAGGAAGCGGGAATAGCATCGCAGCCTCGGCGGGATTTCGTCGTCGCCGGCGGAGAAACGGAAGGATATTCCGTGCGCGCCACCGGCACGTTCGTCGCGTCGAAGGAGCGGCCGGAAGGGAAAAAAACGAAGGAGGCGCTGCTGTTCGGCGGGAGGTCCCATTCCGCCACGCGAGCGCTGATGCGCGACCTGGGGGTCGAACTCGTTGAGTGGTGACGCCGGATCCGAAAAAACATCCCTTTTCGGCCTGGTCAGCTTCCGCCCCCGGCTGACGGTCGTCCTCGTATTCCTTACGCTGACGGTGGCCGTCGTGGGATATCACATCACGCGGGAATCGGCCGGAAGGAAGATGGAGGCGATGAGCAGGGAGGCGCTGCGCATTTTCGCCGCGGGAAAGAAGGATATGGCGAACTCGGCGCAACGCGACCCGGCTGAACTCGAGGAGAGGGTCCGGGAATGGATCGGAGTCGACGTGGCGCTGCCCCGGAACGAAAAGCTGATCGTTTACAGGGGCGCGAACCGTGAGAAAATCGGAACGCAGACGGCCGCGGCCGTGCATTTCACGTTCGCGGAAGAGCCTTGCCTGCTTATGATCCAGCGGCCGGACGCATTCGGGGGAGCCGTCGCGCCTTCGACCATGTTTTCCGGGGCGTCTTTCCTGTCCTGGGAAAAGGACGGAAATTCCTTCGTGATATGGGAAAGGGAAAAGGCGCTGTTCTTCCTGGTTTCGGGCGCCGACCTGACGCAGGCCTTCGACCTGGTCCGGCAATATTTCACTTGAGCGTTCCCGGCGGGGAACGGCAGAGGAGGACATCATGAATGTGTCGAAGCGGATGATGCGGAATCCGGTGTACGTGGACGAGAACGACTCGATGAAGAAGGCGATGGACCTTTTGAAGGAGAGGGAAATCCGCCATCTCCCCGTGCTCAAGGACGGGGACAAGCTGGTGGGGATAGTCTCCGAGAGGGACATCAAGCTGGCTTCGCCGTCCCCCGCTACCGCTCTCGAGATCCGTGAGATCTACTACCTCCTCGACAAGGTGAAGGTGAAGCAGATCATGACCCGGCGGCCGTACACAGTATCGTCCTCCGCCCCGATCGAGGAAGCGGCGCTGATCATGCGCGAGAAGAAGATAGGATGCCTTCCCGTGGTCGAGGAAGGAAGGCTGGTGGGGATCCTCACCGAGACCGACATCCTGGACGCATTCATCGAATCCATGGGCGTCAGCGGTCCCGGCTATCGCGTCGAGCTTTCCCTTCCGAACCGCCCCGGCATGCTCTACGACGTGCTGAAACTCATGAAGGACTTCGACGCCAACATCGTTTCCGTTGCAACGGCCGCACACGACGATCCGGAAAAGAAGGTGCTCATTCTCCGGTTGGAGTCGAAAAACTACAAGGTGCTCAAATCGGCATTGAAAAAGGCAGGATACGAAATGTTGTCCGCGGATTGACTTCCGTCAAGGAACGGAACCGCGGACGATGACATCTTAAAATACGGGAGACCGGCAAGGGAGGTGGGCTGCATGAGAATGGAAGTGGAGAAGGTATTGAACAAGATTCGCCCGGCGCTCCAGGCGGACGGAGGAGACGTGGAACTCGTCGACATCGAAGGGGGCGTGGTGAAAGTGCGCCTGGTAGGCGCATGCGGCGGGTGCCCCATGGCGACGATGACGCTCAAGGGCGGCATCGAGGCGGCGCTCAAGCAGGAGATTCCATCCGTCGAACGGGTGGAATCGGTGTGAGCTGAAGACATCCCAGGGAGGCGACATGGCGTACAAAATAACCGAGGAATGCATCGCTTGCGGCGCGTGCGTTCCGGAGTGCCCCGCCCAGTGCATTTCGGAGGGGGACCCCATTTACACGATCGATGCGGGCAAGTGCACCGATTGCGCCGCTTGCGCAGGGGTGTGTCCCACCGCTGCGTGCGTTCCGGCGTAGCGGGTTACCCGCATTCCGCAAAGGGCGAAGAAGCCGCCCGCAGCACCCGGCAGGGGACGTTCTTAGAAGCAGGGGACGTTCCCGTACTTAAAAACGGGGACGTTCCTGAACTTTTTTTTATCACACGTCAGAAAAAGTTCAGGAACGTCCCCGTTTTTAAGTACGGGAACGTCCCCTGTTTCTAAGGTTACAGGAGCTTCCGGACTTCCCGTTCGAAGGAGTCCTTGTCGATATAACCGACGTGGACATTGCGGATCTTGCCGTCCTTGCCTACGAAAAAGGTGGTGGGGATGGAGCGGACGCCGCCGTATGCCCTGACGGCCGCCACGTCGCCGATGAGGATCCGGTATTCGATCCTGTTCTGTACAAGGAACTGGGGAAGCGTCGACCTTGTGTCGGTGTCGAGGGCGATCCCCACAAGCTCGAATCCGCTGTTCTTGTACTTTTTGTAGATTTCCACGAAGCCCGGGATCTCTTCGCGGCAGGGGGGGCACCATGTCGCGAAGAAGTTTATGACTGTGGGTTTCCCGAGGAACTGCGAGGAAGAGACGTTGTTGCCGCTTATGTCGCTCAACGTAAACGGGGGCGCGATACGGTCGACGGAAGCCGCCGGCGGAGATGCCGTCCCGCCGCCCGGCGCGACCGGCCTGCCGCGGTACCAGAGGAAGGCGGCGATAAGGACGACGGCCGCCGTCACGGCCAACAGTATGGATGATTTTTTCATAAGTTCGATATTACAATACCTTGACCCCTTGTCGATGTTGAGATTATATACGGAGAGGGTATTTTACGGGTTTCGGGTCAATGCCCCTGAAACGGCAGGGACCCTTCATCAATCCTAATAAAATCGGGAAGAATGCGCGAACGGGCGGCGGCGCCCGGTTTCAGCAGGATATGCGGGCTTGTATGCCCGAACACCTACGGGGAGGACACCTATGGCAAAGTGGACGATGGAAGAAGTCCTGCGCAGGGCGTTGAGGCTCGAAATGACTCATTTCGGCGAGTACCAGAAAGGAGCGAACGAGGCGCAGATTCCCTCGTTGAAAGCGATGTTAACATTCCTGGCCGAAGAGGAGAAGAAGCACGCGAAGCTGATCCGGGACAAGATGGCGCAGCTCAAGGTGAAGGAGTAGCCGCAGGGTACGGCCAGCTACGCGGGAAACCCCATGGCGCGCATTTTTTTCGATCACATTTCCACCACGCCGCTCGATCCGCGGGTTTTCGCGGCGATGGCGCCGTATTTCACGGATTTCTACGGGAACCCGTCTTCGCACATCCACGACCAGGGGCAGGCGGCCCTGAAAGGCGTGGATGCGGCGCGGGGATCGGTGGCGGCGTTGATCGGCGCGCGCCCGGAGGAGATCGTTTTCACGTCGGGAGCGACCGAAGCGAACAACCTTGCGGTCAAGGGAGCAGCCGAGGCAAGGGCGGGCAAGGGGAAACATATAGTCGCATCGGAGGTCGAACACTTCTCCGTGTTGAACGCCCTCATTCCCCTGCGCAACAGGGGATTCGAGGTGACCATCCTCGGAGTGGACCGGGACGGCAAGGTAGACCCCGGGGACGTGCGCAAGGCGATCCGCCCGGATACGGTCCTCGTCTCGGTGATGCACGCCAATGCGGAAATAGGGACCATGGAACCCGTCGCCGAAATCGGCCGGATCACGCGGGACCGTGGTGTCCTTTTCCATACCGACGCCACGGCCTCCGCCGGGCACGTACCGCTCGACGTAAGTGAAATCGGGGCCGACCTCGTCACCCTCTCCGCCCACAACTTCTACGGACCCAAGGGGGTCGGCGCACTATTCGTACGCGAGGGCGTGGCGCTCGCCTCGCAGATCGACGGAGGGTTCCAGGAGAGGGGATTTCGCGCAGGAACGGAAAATGTCCCGGCCATCGTCGGAATGGGTGCGGCCGCCGGGATCGCGGCGAAAGAGAACAGGGAGTGGGCTGTGCGCCTGCGGGCGCTGGAGAAGAAACTGCGCGGCGGCATCGAGGCGTCGGTGGAACATCTTCACCTCACGGGGCATCCGACGGACCGGCTGCCCGGCCATGTGAGTTTCTGGGTGGAATATGCCGAAGGGGAGTCGCTGCTCCTCTTTTTGAACGTTCACGGAATAATGGCGGCTTCGGGTTCGGCGTGCAGTTCGAACCTGCGCGGCCGCGACGAGGAGGACCTGGTGGCGTCGCCCGTCCTGCGGGCCATCGGAGTCCCTACGGACATCTGCACGGGCTCGATAACCTTCAGCATGGGGAAGGGGAACACGGAGGAGGAGGTCGACGAGGTCCTGGGAGTTTTGCCGGGGATCGTGCGGCGGCTCTGGGAGATGTCCCCGACCTATCTCGACTATCAGAAGCAGACCGCAAGGGGAGGAAAGTAGCCATGGCGGGCGGACCGTACAGCGCGAAGGTGATGGACCACTTCATGAACCCGAGAAACGTGGGCGAGATCGAGAACGCCGACGGCGTGGGGGAAGTCGGCAATCCTGCGTGCGGCGACATGATGCGGCTGTACGTGAAAGTGGAGGATGGGAAGGTCGTGGAGGCGAAGTTCCGGACCTTCGGTTGCGGCGCGGCGATCGCCTCCAGCTCCATGCTGACGGAAATGATCAAGGGGAAGTCGGTCGATGAGGCGCGCGCGATAACGAACCAGCAGGTATCCGAAGCGCTCGACGGGCTTCCTCCGGTGAAAATCCACTGCTCGGTGATGGCGGAGCAGGCGGTCAAGGCCGCGCTGGACGATTACGCGAAGAGGCGCCCTTGACGATGGAAGCCAAGTGTATCGCTCAGGTATCGCATCCTTGACAATCCAGGAGGGAAATGATGGCGCAGAACCCGATCGAGGTCATCCGCATGGCGCTGGAGCGGGAAAAGGAAGCCGTGCAGGAATACAACGAGTTCGCACAGACCGCGGAGGACAAGTCCATCCGCGAAATGTTCCTCTTCCTCGTTGAGGAGGAGAAGAAACACGTGAAGCTTCTCCAGGAAGAGATCGAGAAGGAAATCTACCAGGAGATGTAGCGCTCCCGCATTCGGAAATGCGGGATATCGGGGGGGACACTTGGCGCTCTCCCTTTACGATACCGCGGCAAGAAAAAAGACGACGTTCGTTCCGCTTCGGCCCGGGCGCGCGGGAATCTATACCTGCGGCCCCACCGTTTACCGCTACGCCCACATAGGCAACCTGAGAACCTACCTGCTGACGGACCTGCTGATCCGGAGCTTGAGGTTCGAGGGGATCGTTCCGTTCGCCGTACAGAACATAACCGACATGGGCCACATGCACGAGGAGGCGCTCGACCGGGTCGAGGACAAGGTGATCGCGGCGGCCCGCGCTGCCGGGAAGACGGGCCGGGAAATAGCGGAGTACTTCACGGAGGCGTTTTTCGCCGACTGCCGGCGCATGAATTTCCTTCCGGCGGACGTGTATCCGCGTGCGTCCGCGCACGTTCCCGAAATGATCGCGATCGCCCGCGAACTCGAGCGGCGCGGCGCGGCGTACCGGGAAGGGGATTACGTCTACTTCGACGTGGCCCGCGCGAAGGGATACGGCGAGCTTTCGGGTGCGCGGTTGGGAGAGGGGGAGGCGGCGGAGCGCACGGACGTATCCATCCACCGCAGGAAAAGGCACCCCGAGGACTTCACCCTGTGGCTGCCTGCGGAGCCGGGGAGAGAGTTCAGCTGGGACAGCCCGTGGGGCAGGGGTTGGCCCGGCTGGCACATCGAATGCGCGGCGATGGCCCTGAAGTATCTCGGCGACGACTTCGACATCCACGTCGGAGGCTCGGACCTCCGGTTCCCGCATCACGAGAATTCGCGGTCGATGGCGATGACCGCGACGGACGGCCGGTTCGCGGGCCTCTGGATGCATGCGGCGCACCTCCTGGTGGAGGGGCACAAGATGTCCAAATCGATGAAGAACGAATACACGCTGGACGACCTTTCGTCCCGCGGCGTCGACCCGATGGATTTCAGGTATTACTGCCTGACACTTCACTACAGGACGCCGATGAATTTCACCTGGGAGGGCCAGGCCGCGGCCGCCAAGGCGTTTTCCAGATTGAAAAAGGCCTTTTCCGGGTCCGCGACGGCGGCCGGACCGGGCCAGGAAGCGGCGGCCGGGTTTCGTCGAAAGTTCCGTGAATCGGTGGAGGACGACCTCAACCTCCCGAAGGCGGTCGGCGTCGTCCACGAGGCGGCGCATGCGGGCCTGCCGGGGGCGGCGTTACGCGAGCTTGCTGCCGAATGGGATACGGTGCTCGGATTGGGTCTCATTCCCGCCGCAGGCGCGGAAACGGGGGAAGCCGGGGAAAAGGTTGCGGGCGACGCTTCCTTTCTGCCGGCCCCGGTGGTGGAACTCGTCGAGCGGCGCGAGGCGGCGAGGAAGGCGCGCGATTTCAAGGAAGCCGACACGCTCAGGGATAAGATCCGCGAGACCGGGTACGATGTCGTCGACGAGGGTAGCGGGCCTCCGCGGGTGAAAAAAATCGTGGGAAGGGGAAACGGATGATGCCCGTAAGAAGCCTCGACTCCTTGATGGAGACGGCGCACGGATACCAGTGGTCGATGACGCTGTTCGTTGCGTTGCGGCTCGACGTGTTCTCCGCGCTCGCGGGGGGGGCGAAAGACGCCAGGACGCTTGCCGGCGGGATCGCGGCGGACCCGCGGAATCTCGCCATCCTCCTGAACGCCCTCGTCGCGATGGGGTTGCTGGCCAAGGGAGGCGACAAGTACCGGAACACGGAGGTTGCGGAAAATTTCCTTGCGGACGGCCCTCGTTCGCGGCGCTTCATCCTTCTGCACCACCTCGATTGCTGGCGCGACTGGGCGGCGCTCGAAAAAAAGATACGCGGAGACGGCAAGGGGCGGCCGGAGGGGAGCGGATTCCAGGAAAATTTCATCCGCGGCATGGAGGAGAACGCGCGGGAACGCGCCGCCCAGGTCGCCGCAAGGTTCCCCCTCCGGGCCGGGGAACGCGTTCTTGATCTCGGCGGCGGCCCGGGAACTTACGCGGTCGAATGGGCGAGGATGTACCCGGGGTCGGAGATCACGGTCTATGACATTCCCGAAACGCTGCGGGTGACCAGGAAGATTCTGAAGGAAAATGGTGCTTCACGCCTGGTCCGCCTCGCGGAAGGCGATTTTACCAGGGATCCGCTCGGAGGCCCATTCGACTTCATATGGATTTCCCATATCTTCCATGCATACTCCGAAAAGGACTGCATCGCCTTATTGCGGAAAGCGAAGCGCGCGCTGGCTTCCGGAGGAACGCTCGCCGTCCAGGAGTTTATCCTTGAGGAGAACAAAACCTCACCGCCTGGCCCGGCTTTTTTCTCGGTCCACATGGTCGCAGTTACCGAAGGAGGAAGGGCATATTCCCGTGGCGAGATCGTCTCGATGTTGAAGGCCGCCGGATACCGGCATGTCAGCCCGGACAAGCCGGATCCACGGGGGGTGGGGATCGTGACCGGCAAGGCCTGAAGCCGACGGGGTTTCCGGTTAGCCAGATGCGTTTGCATTTAATTGGACTTAACCCGCATTTCTCAGTACGTCTTGTAGCCATACCCGTCTCCACCGCCTCGCGACGAACCGTGGTGAGAAATACGGGTTATCTCCGTTCCCCGCGCATGTATACTATTAGCGGGAAGCATTAGCCGATGCGAAGCGTATTGAAGAGTGTGCTCATTGCCCGCCACAGGGTGTGGGGGGCCTTTTTTCTTGCTTTCCTCATTGCGGCTCCCGCGACAGCGGGCTTTCCCGAAAATTCGGGAAACAGGACCATCCGTTTCGGCGTCATCCCGAGGTTCAATCCTCACGTGATGTACGAATATTACCAGCCGCTGATGGATTACCTTTCGCGGAATACCCCATATAGATTCGAGCTCCGGATCGGCCGATCTTACATGGAAACGATAGAAGATCTGCGCAAGGGAGTCACCGACGTCGCGTATCTCGGCGGCGCGACTTACGCCCTTGCCAGGCACCGATTCGGCGCACGGGCGCTCGTAAAGCCATTGAACGCGCAGGGGAAGTCGGCGTATCGGTGCAACATCATCGTTCGGAGCGACAGCCCCGTCCGGAAATTGTCCGATCTGAAAGGACGAAGTTTCGCGTTCGGAGCCCGGCGTTCCACGACCGGCAGCCTGATTCCCACGATAATGCTTTGCGAAGCGGGCGTGACCCCCGACAAACTCGGTCGCAGGAAGAATCTGCGCAATCACGAGGAGGTTGCAAGGGCGGTTCTGAAGGGGGTTTTCGAAGCGGGGGCCGTGAAGGACGTCGTCGCGTGGAAGTACAAGGATCAGGGGCTGCGGGTCGTCGCCGTGTCGGAAGAGCTGCCGAACGCGCCGATCGCAGCGGGTCCGTCCCTTTCCATGGATGCGGAGAAGGCGTTGACGGGGGCCCTCCTGTCGATCGACGAAACGAAGGAAAGAGGGCGGTCCGGATCGGAAGGCCTCGGGCCGGAAATCCGCGGGGGATTCGTTACAGCGCACGGCGAAGAGTACGATTTCCTTTACCGCAAGATCACTTCGATAACCGGCGCCGGGGGTTGCGGCATCCGTTGCCACTCATCGAATCCGTTCCTGAAATAATAAGACGCCCCTTTTCCTCTCTGGCGGGGAAGTTCACGACCGCGGGAGTGGCAGCCATCTTTTTCTTCGCGCTGGCCCTGCATGTTTCCCTCGTCGAGGAGGAAAAGAGCCATCTCCTGGAAAGGGAGAGGCGTGCGGCGCGGACCCTGGCCGTTTCGATGCGGTTTCCCATCACCCAGGTTTTGCTCTATGAAGAGATCGGCCTTGTGGCCGAGGCGGGGCTGCTGGACCTCTACATTGCGCGGCTTGCCGGAAACAAGGACATGCGCGTGACCTACGCCATGGTCCTCGGTCCGGACGGCGTCGTCCTCTCCCACAGCGACCTGACGCAGTTTCGCAAGCATCCGGACGACCCCTTGACCGCGAAGGCGCTGTCCGCCTCCGACATAACACTCACCATGGTCGGGGAGCCGCTGGACGGCGGCTTGATCGACGTGGCGGCGCCGTTGAGCATCTCATCCAAGCGGTTCGGGACCCTGCGCATCGGCTATTCCCTCGCGGGAATGGCCGATGAAGTCAACGCGCTGAGCAGGAAAATCCTGTTCATATCGCTTTCCGCCGCGTTCGTCCTCGTATTTGCCGTCTTCGCCGCCGCCAGGATAATGACGAGGCCGATCCGCCGATTGTCGGACGCGCTTGATTCGGTGCGGCTGGGAAACCTCGACCCCGCCCCGCTCCCCGGCCGTAACGACGAGCTGGGCAAGCTCTACGACAGCTACCGGATCATGGTGAACCGGCTGAGAGAAGAGGAGGTCGAGCGAAAAAGGACCCAGGAGCTTCTGACCGGCACCGAGAAAATGGCGACTATCGGGACGCTGGCCGCCGGACTTGCGCACGAAGTCAACAGCCCGCTGACGGGGGCGATGCACGGAGTCCAGGCGCTTAAGAAGGAGTCGCTGCCTCCCCACAAGCGGGAGCAGTACCTTACGGTGGTCGGCGAAAGTCTCGAAAGCATCCACCGTGCGGTCTCGCAGCTTCTCGACTACTCGACGGTGCATGCGACGCACTATTCCGAATGCAACCTCCGGGTCCTCGTCGGGAAGACGCTCGAGCTCCTGGACTTCCAGCTCGACAAGGGGCGGATAGAGGTGGCGAACCGCGTTCCTTCCGTGACCGTGAGAGCGGACGCCCACAAGATCGAACAGGTCATGGTCAACCTGGTGCTGAACGCCGTCGCCGCCATGCCTTCCGGGGGAAAGCTGGATATCGGGCACATGAACGACGGGCAATTCCATACCCTTGTCGTGGCGGATACGGGCTGCGGGATCCCGGAGGAGAACCACGAAAGGATATTCGAGCCGTTCTTCACGACGAAAGTAGCGGGGAAGGGGACCGGACTTGGGCTCGCGGTTTGCAAGAAAATCGTGGAACAGCACGGGGGGAGAATGCGCGTTACCTCCAGGCCGGGAGACGGCACGACGTTTTTCATCTCTCTGCCGTGCTCGCCTACATAGATGAAAGGGGCCACGATGGACACGCCTTGCCGACGGATCCTGGTCGTGGAAGACGATCCTGGATTGCGCTTCACCTTGACGGACAACCTTGAAGAAGCGGGATACGCCGTCTCCTCCGCGGACGACGGCGGGGATGCGGTCCGCCTGCTCGCTTCGGAAACGTTCGACATCGTCGTTACGGACATAAGGCTTCCCGGCAAAGACGGGCTGGAAGTCCTCAAGGAGGCGAAGTCGAAAACCCCGGCTCCGTCAGTCATAACCATCACCGGTTTCGGCAGCGTCGAATCCGCCGTGGCGGCGATGAAACTCGGCGCCGAAGATTACCTGACCAAGCCGTTCTCGATGGAAGAGTTCATGCTGCTGCTGAACAAGGTCCTGCGCGTCAGGGCGCTCGAAGAGGAAAACCGGGACCTTAAGAAGCTCATCGCATCGCAGTCGCGTTTCGAGGAGCTGATCGGAAAGAGCAAGCCAATGCGGGAGGTTTTCGACCTCGTCACGCTTGTAGCCGATACCGACGCCACTGTGCTTATCCTCGGGGAGAGCGGCACCGGTAAAGAGCTGGTCGCGAGGGCGGTCCACCGGCGTGGAAAAAGGAAAGACGGGCCGTTCGTGGCGCTCAACTGCGCGGCGATACCCGAAACCCTGTTCGAAGCGGAGCTTTTCGGTTTCGAGAAGGGCGCCTTCACCGGGGCGCTGAAACGCACCGAAGGCAAGATCGAGCAGGCAGGCGGGGGCACCCTTTTCCTCGACGAAATAGCGGATATGCCGCTCCCGGCGCAGGCGAAGCTTTTGCGTGTGCTCCAGGAGCGCGTCATCACGAGGATCGGCGGGCACGAAAACGTTCCGGTCGACATCCGCATAGTCACTGCAACGAACAAGGACGACCTGAAGTCGATGGTCGCCGAGGGTGGGTTTCGGGAGGACCTGTTTTATCGGTTGAACGTCTTCGCGATCCGGCTTCCCCCGCTGCGCGATCGGCTCGAGGACGTTCCCCTGCTCGTCGAAAATTTCGTCGGGAAACTCGGAGGCAACCGCAGCGTCTCCGAAAGCTCGATGTCGCTCCTCATGAACTACGGTTACCCGGGGAACGTCCGGGAATTGTGGAACATCGTCGAGCGCGCCACCATTCTTTGCAGGGAAGGGACGATCGAGCCCAGGCACCTTCCACCGGAGATCCCGGACTCGCTCAATACATCCTCCGGTGAGAATTCCGACCCCCGGGCGATCCTCCCGTTGAAGGAGGCGGTAAGGCGGTTCGAGCTCGATCATATTCAGCGGGCGCTAAGGGCAACGGGGGGAAGCAAGACCGGCGCCTCGGAGCTTTTGGGCATAGGCCGCAAGGCTCTTTGGGAGCGCCTGAAAGGATAGAGAAGGATTACTCCCGGATACGACCGGCCATGTTTCCATATGGAAACGTGGCCTTCTCTTTGTTTCCCTATGGAAACAATTGTTGACTTCAACAACTTGCCTGCAGTGAGACGTCTCAGTCATTCGCCCCCTAACCTTTCGATAATAGTTTGAAAATTCGTCAGCGCTTCCGCCTGCCATAATCGGCATGCCGATTGCTGAGAATCCCTCTGGATAAATCAAAATTGTTTTTTTCAACATCTCAGGAAGCAGTTGAAGCTTTTCGGGATCGATCGATAGAAACGCACAGACAAAGGAGGTTCGGTTTGATGAGAGAAACGGCTAAGCCCGTAAGGCTCGTCCGGGTGGCGGCGCTGGCGGTCTTTCTGATCCTGGCGGCGGCCATGCTCGTGCTCGCCGCGGACGGCGGCGGCTACGTCGGAAGCGAGAAATGCAAGGAGTGCCATGAAGCGATCGTCGGACCTTTCCGCACCAACATCCACTCTAAGACCGCGTACTACGGCGCGAAGATAAGCGGCTGCGAATCGTGCCACGGCCCCGCGGCGGAACACGTGAAAGAGGGGGACAAGACCAAAATCGTCAACCCGGCCAAAATCGCGGCGGAAGCCGCCACGGCGGTCTGCGCTTCCTGCCATTCCAAAGACAAGGTGCAGTTGTTCTGGAAGGGGAGCGCCCACGACAGCCAGGAAGCCGGCTGCGTCGCCTGCCACAAGGTGCATGGAGGGAAGCAGCACCTTCTTTCCAATGCCGATGAAAAGCAGGTCTGCTTCGGTTGCCACGGAGAGGTGCGCGCCACGATGCTTAAGAGGTCGAAGCACCCGATGCGGGATTCCTCTTCCCCGACCCAGGAGGGGAAGATGGGCTGCTCCGCATGCCACAACCCGCACGGAGCAAGGAGCGAGAAGCTCATAAACGCCAAGTCCGTCAACGACAAGTGTTACGAATGCCACGCGGAGAAGAAGGCGCCGGTTCTCTGGGAACATTCGCCGGTCAAGGAGGACTGCCTCACCTGCCACGCCGCGCACGGGTCTTCCTTCGACAAGATGCTGGTACAGAAAGCGCCGCGCCTCTGCCAGCAGTGCCACATGCAGGGAAGGCATCAGACGGGGACCCTCTCCACGAACTCCGCCTACGCCATAAACAGGTCCTGCCTGAACTGCCACCCGATGATCCACGGGTCCAACAACCCGTCCGGACCGGTCCTGCAGAGGTGACGAACATGACGAATATACATTCCACGGAGGAACGGCAGATGATTCGCGGAAAAATCGCATGCGCGGCGGCCGCCCTGCTCCTGTCGCTCGCGCTGTACGCCGGAACGGCGCAAGCCCAGCAGCAGTTCGGCGCCTGGATCGGGGAGACCTCCGGGCAGGTCGACGCCGCCGTGCAGCAGAAGAACGTCAGGGGCTCCGACGAGAAGTTCGAGGAGTACCGCGACGTGAAGAACGGCTTCCTGTTCAACGATGCCGCGTTCAAGATGGAGCGAGACGCGGGGTACTTCCTCGACGTGAAGATCAAGAATCCCGCGCAGGAAAACGAATACTACAGCGTGACGGGCGGGAAGCACGGCAAGTTCAAGTACAACATCTACTTCGACACCATACCCCACAACTTCAGCGGCGGCACGCTCCTGTTCAACGGCGCAGGGACCAACCGGCTCTCCATTCCCGATAACGTCCAGAGCGCCCTCCAGGCGGTGGAACAAACGCGCGTGGAGCGCGGGAACGTTATCACCGATACCACCGGTGAGGACGCGCTTGCCCAGTCGATCGTCAGGGGACTTTATTCGGAAGCCAATCCGTTCACGTTCAAGCTCAAGCGTGAGAAGGCCGGCTTCTCGCTCGAACTGAACATTTCCCAGGACGTCAAAACCTGGGCCAAGGTGACGAACGAAAAGCGGACCGGCGCCAGGGTGATCACGGCCGGGACGTACGAACGCTACGCCCAGGGAAGCGGGCTTGCGCACACCGCCGACCTGTTCGTGGTGAGCGGGGCCGACCTTGCGGAGCCGATCGACTACCGCACGACCTCCGTTTCGGTCGGAGCGGGGATCTACAAGAAAAGCTGGCTGGCGGACCTCGAATACACGTTTACCGATTTCAACAACGGCAATGGCGCGCTGATCTGGGACAACCCGTTCCGTATCTCCGACAACACCGCGACGAGCTCGGCAGGCGCTTCGGCCGCGGCCGGTGACAACGGTTTCGAACGCGGCCGGTTCGCACGCGGCCAGCTTTCCCTTCCGCCCGACAGCAAGTCGCACGACTTCACCGTGTCGGGGGGGGCGGACCTGCCGTACCGCGGCAGGTTTTCCGGCACCGTCAGTTACGGATGGATCACGCAGGACAGCCCGTTCGTTCCCTACTCGTTGAACAGCGCCCTGAACAACCTGACCTTCTCCGGCGCCCCTGGAGCATCCCCCACCTTCGATGTGACGAACGCAGGGAGCCTTCCCAAGTCGAACCTGGACGGCGATGTAAAGACGCTTGCAGGGAGCTTCAAGATCACCGGCAGGCCGATCGAACCGCTCAAGGCGACGCTTAAGTACCGCTTCTACGATTACAACAACGATTCGAGCGAGATCCGGTTCCCCGGCTATGCCGGATTCGGCGAATCCTACTGGCGGTTGATCAAAAACGACACCAGCACAACCGACGCGGCCGTTTTCAACGAGCCGCTCTCCTTCACCCGGCAGACCGCAAACCTGCTCCTCGACTATCACGCTTCGAAGCCGCTGACACTCCTGTTCGACGCCGGGTGGGAGGGATGGAAACGGGAGAAGCTCCGGATCGACTCCACCACGGAATGGAGCGCCGGCGCCGGCTTCCTTTACAAGCCGACGAAAACCGCGAACCTGAAGGCCGCCTACAAATATGCGAAGCGGACCGTCGACGGTTACAAGGCGGGCGACAGGGCGGAAAACCCCGAGGCGGTGGGCTTGAGGAATTACGATTGGGCCGACCGCGTGCGCCACAAGGCAGATGCAAGGTTCTCATACGACCCGTCGGATATCCTTTCTCTCGGTATCCACGGCCTGTATTTACGGGACAAGTTGGCCCAGGACAGCCGGTTCGGACTCAAGAAGGTCGAGAACGCCGGGGGCGGCCTGGATGTAACTTACACGCCAACCGAGAGGGTCTCCCTCATCCTCAGCTACCTGCGAGAGTACCGGAAGAGCAGGATGGACTCGGCCGCCAAGGACGACTCCTTCGACATCGCCTCCACAACGGACAACGAGACGACGCTTTTCGGAAACTTCAACCCTCTGAACTACTGGAGCACCGACATCAAGGAAACGACGGACACGGTGGGTTTGGGCGCCAAGCTGCAGCTCGTACCCAACAAGCTGACGCTCGATACCTCTTACAACCTGTCTTACAGCAAAGCGGACTACAACACCTTCAACCCCAACAGGGACCTGGCTATCGCCAACGGGTTCACCAACGGCGCAAAGCTCTCCAACGCGGTGGCGCAGCCCTGGCCCTCCGTGGTCAACCGGCTGCACGAGGTCAAGGCCAACCTTGCCTACAAGTGGTTCAGCAACGTGACGGTTGGGGTCGGCTACCTGTTCGAGTGGTACAAGCTCGACGATTTCGCCTGGGACAACCTGCAGCCCTACATGGCGGGGCTGACGGCCGAGAATTCGACCAGGTTCGTCTTCGCCGACGCGACTTACAAGAGTTACGAAGCGCACGTCGGCCAGGTCTACCTGGTGTACAAGTTCTAACCGACAGCGAGGCCGGGGCTCTCCTCCCCTCGGGGGCCCCGGTAATTTGATGCCGGGGCCCTTTGCCGCTTAAGGGCCCCGGCCGGCTATCAAGGACCTGCATTGAATATTTATTACCGAATATGTCAAAAACTTGACGTTATGCTGCTAAGGGTATCCGTTCCTTCTTCCGAAATGAAAGTTGCCATCGGGAATCCCGGCAAACGGGTTCCTTCGGAAGAATCGAGCGGAGACTCTGACGGTGATCGGAACAAAATCTTCTGCCGTTATTTTCTTTACGCTGGCCATCGGGTCGATAATCGTTTTTCCCTCACCGTCCTTCCCCTACGTGGACATATCCCTGAGCGTGAACACGAAGCTTTACCATTCCGCCGACGGCCTCGTTTGCAGCGATTGCCACGTTCTCCATTCGGGCGAGGACGGTGCGGCGAAGCCCACGGGGACGGCCTCCGGCGGCCCTTCCGCTATCCTTCTGAAGAAACCGTCGGTGACGGACCTCTGCCTCCAGTGTCATCTCGCCCCCGGCAATGCCGCATTCAAGGCCCCTGCCGTGATGACTTCCAACGGCGCCGCGCCGGGCGGAACCTCCCTTCCCGCCGGCGATTTCTACTGGAGTTCGACGGATCCGCGGAAGGGGCACAGCCCGGGGAAGACCCGCGGCGCGCAGTCCTCATCGATCCCTTCGGATCCGGTCCTGACCGTCGCGCCAGGAGGGAACTTTTCGGCCAACAACTTCGACTGCGTAAGCTGCCACGATCCCCACGACCGGTTCGGGGAGACGGTGGCGGCGTGGCGGCAACTGAAGCGGAGGGTCAACGGGATCGTTCATACCGGGAACGAAACCGTGGAAAAAGGGGTGGAGAGCTCCGGAGGAACCTTGGGGGCGACGTCGCCGGGCTTCGAGCCCATCCTTTCCAATTCTCGCGGCGACATCCAGGGGACTTCCTACCTGAACCGGCGCAAGGACGGACAGGAACTCGAGAGTGCGGATCTATCCAAAACGGAAGGGGACGACAACAAGAACGTCTACCGCGGGGGATTTTCCTCCTTCTGTTCGGCCTGCCACGGCGACTTCCACGGGGGGAGCGGGGAAACGCGATCCTCCGACAACGGGAAAACGCGCGCCGGGGGAGGGTGGATCCGGCACCCGGCCAACATGCCGATGGGCGAATCGGGGGCGAAGCACGGGATCGCCTCGTATGCGGCCGCGGTCGTAAATTCGCAGGGCGCCAACCCCAATCCTGCCGGCTACGACTGGAAGTATCCGCTGGTCAAGGCGGAAGCCGATTTTTCCGTGAGAAGCCGCGCTGCGTCCGCGAACGACCCTGCCACGATCGCGGGAAGCGACCGGATATCCTGCCTGACGTGCCACAAGGCGCATGCATCCCCCTTCGCGAACATGACGCGCTGGGATACGGGCGCCCGCTCGTTTCTTGCCGCCGGAGAGAAGGATCCGTCCGGCGTCGCTTCGACGGGAGACAACCCGGCGCACGGCTGCGGCAAGTGCCATCGTATGGGGGGCTCGAAAGCGTTCCGGAAAGCCTT
The DNA here is from genome assembly GCA_016218975.1 of Deltaproteobacteria bacterium. NCBI lineage: Bacteria > Pseudomonadati > Myxococcota > Myxococcia > Deltaproteobacteria bacterium. The sequence continues at coordinate 64,674 of JACRCO010000053.1, read as the reverse complement.
CTGAGCGAAACCCGGGTTCGCCGGGCGTTCCCCCGTTTCCTGGCATTCCTTTTTCTCTTCTTCGCTTTTTTTACGGGCTGCGGGCAGAGAGACCGGGAAACGGCCGAGCAGCCGCCTCCGGAAACCACTCTTCTCATCGGCCTTATCCCCGAACAGAACATCTTCAAGCAGATCGAGCGGTACGAGCCCCTCGCCGACTACCTGTCGAAGAAAGCGGGGGTCCGGATCAAATTGAAGGTGCTGACCTACTACGGGAATGTAATAGACAACTTCGAGGCCCTGAAACTCGACGGCGCTTTCTTCGGAAGTTTCGGCTATTCGTTGGCCAAGGCGAAACTCGGCGTCGAGGTCCTCGCCAGGCCAGAAGAGCCGGACGGGACATCGACGTATCATGGGGTCATCTTCGTCCGGAAAAACAGCGGAATCAGGACGGTCGGCCGGATGAAGGGGAAGCGGCTCGCGCTGGTGGCCAGGGCGACCACCGCGGGGTACCTGTTCCCCTTGATCCATATGAAAAGGGCCGGGGTCGGGAACATCGACTCCTATTTCGGCGACGTGCACTTTACGGGTACGCACGAAGGCACGGTGCGGGACGTGCTCGAAAACGCGGCGGATATCGGCGCCGCGAAAAACACGGTTTTCAAAAGGCTTGCCGCGGAGGACCCCCGGATCGGCCGCGAGCTCACGATCCTGGCGAGATCGGCGGATGTGCCCGAAAACGGCCTGGCGTTGCGGAAAACCCTCGAGGATGCGGTGAAACGGAAGATTTCGGAGGCGCTGGTCACCATGCATGCGGACCCGGAAGGAGCGAAAGTATTGAAGGCGTTCGGGGCGCGGAGTTTCATCAGGACGACCGATGCCGACTACGAGCCGGTGCTGTCCTATACCAGGGAACTCGGAATCGACCTTGCCACCTACCGGTTTTCGAACGAGTAGATGAAAAAGAAGATCATCATCGCCCTGGGTGTAATCTGTTTCCTGTTCACGCTTTGCGGAATCTACATCATCGTCACCGTCGAACGGGCGACTTCGAAGCTCGACAAGCTCATCAAGCTGCACCAGGTCGAAATTCTCCGGGAACACCTGCTGATCCATATCAAGGGCGTGCAGTCCGACCTCACCTTGAGCGGAACGCGGTACGCCAGCAGCGTCGATACCATCGTGACCCACAGCATTCACATGGGGAAAGTGGCCGACAAGTGTTTCACGTGCCACCACTCGCCCGAGGTGTTGGAAAACCTGAACGACCTGAAGCGCATGACGGAGAATTACAAGGATGCCTTAAGCCGCGTGTTGACGCTCGGCGCAGGGAGCGACCGGCTGGAGACCGAGAAGGACCGCGCCATCGTAACGGGGCAGGGGCTGATCGAAAAGGTGAACAGCATAGTCGCCCTGACGAGCAGGAACCTTTCGTCGAACACCCAGGTGGCGTTCCGCCAGATTGCGCTGATGAAGACGATGCTCTTCGTCCTTATCGCGGCGGGACCCGTCTTCTCGGTCATCTTCGCGTATGTGTCCATACGGGGACTGGCGCGCCCCATGAACGAGCTTCTCACCGCCACGCGGAGACTGGAGAGCGGCGATCTCGATTACCGGATCGAGGGACTGAAGGACGAGTTCGGGGAGGTGTCTGCTTCCTTCAACAAAATGGCGAGATCCCTCAAGGAGCAGATGCTCCAGATGCAGCGGACGGAACAGATGGCGGTTGTCGGGGAATTGGCGGCGGGATTGGGGCACGAGGTGAAGAACCCGCTCGCCGGGATCAAGGCGGCGGTGAACCTGCTCTCCGAGGAACTGACGCTGCGGAACGAGGACCGGATCCTCTTTTCGCAGATCGTCGACGAAGTGGGCAGGCTCGAAACCCTGATGAAGAATTTCCTCAACTTCGCCAAGCCTCCCAAGCCGCAGTGGGAGAGCGTCGATCTGAACGAAATCATCGCCACGACGATAGATTTCTACCTGAAATCCAACCGTTCTTCCCCCGAAGGGCAAAACGGCATCCGGATCGTCAAGGACCTTGACGACCGGATTCCCTTGACGATGGCCGACCCGGTCCAGCTCCAGCAGGTCTTCCTGAACCTGCTCCTGAATTCCATCGACGCCATGCCGGGCGGGGGCATGTTCGCCGTGGGAACCCACTACGACGTCTCCGGCGATTCCATCCTGATCGACATCACGGACACGGGCAAGGGAATCGACCCGGACATGATCTGCAAGATTTTCCAGCCCTTCTTCACCACGAAATCGAAGGGGACCGGTCTTGGACTCGCGATCTGCAGGCAGCTCATCGGGCAGCACGGCGGCGATATCACCGTGGGGAACAATCCGGCGGGGGGCATCCTTGTCCGGATCGTTCTTCCGCGAAAAACGGTGGAGGAAGAAGGGAAACCGGGATGACGGCGAGAGGAAAGATAATGCTCGTCGACGACGATCCGCTGATCGTCGCCACGCTGTCGAGATGGTTCAGGAAGCAGGGATACGAGATCCAACCCGACACGAAATGCGATGACGTCCTCGGGCTGGTCAACTCGTTCCTTCCCGACATCGTCCTCCTGGACATAAAGCTGCCCGTGAAGAACGGCATCGAGATCCTCCAGGAAATCACCGCCAGCCGGATCGATACGAAGGTGATCATGCTTACCTCGGACGACACCGCCGAAACGGCGATCAAGGCGATGAAACTGGGCGCCGTGGACTACCTGACCAAGCCGTTCAACCTCGAAGAGGTCGGAATCGTCATCGACAAGGTTTTCGAGAAAGACCGGCTCGAGCGGGAGGTCCAGTCCCTCCGGCTTGTCCATTCGGACCTTTCGGAAGCGGAGTTCATAGGCGCTTCCGATGCCGCGGGCGAGATCCGGGAAAAGATCCGGAAGATGGTGCAGGCGCGTGTTTCCACGCTGCTTATCACCGGGGAAAGCGGCACGGGGAAGGAAGTGATCGCGAGGTTCCTCCACCGGTCGATCCACGGGGAGGAAGCATCCCGGCGGGCGCCTTTCATCCCCGTCAACTGCACCGCCCTGCCGGAATCTCTCCTGGAGAGCGAGCTCTTCGGGTACGAAAAGGGCGCCTTCACCGACGCGAAGGCGGATAAAAAAGGCGTCTTTGAAATGGCGAACAAGGGGACGATTCTTCTCGACGAGATCGGCGACATGAAGCAGAACTGCCAGACGAAGCTGTTGCGGATCGTGGAGCGGAAAGCGGTGCGCAGGATCGGGGGCGGGTCGGAGATCCCGGTCGACGTCGCCGTCATCGCCACGACGAACCGGGACCTGGTGAAGGGGATCGAAACGGGCGATTTCCGCATGGATCTCTATTACCGGCTCAACGCGTTTTCCATCAACATCCCTCCGTTGAGGGAGCGTAGGGAGGATATTCCCGTCCTTGCGGAGCATTTCCTTTCCTACTTCCGTAAAAGATATAACAAGTGCAACGTGGAAGGATTTTCCCCGGAGGCCGCGAAAATGCTGACGACCTACCGGTGGCCCGGAAACGTCAGGGAATTGAAAAACGTGATCGAAAGGCTCGTCGTGCTGGAGAATGCGGATACGATCCGGCCGGAACACCTGCCGAAGGAGATGGTTCGCACGCTGCCGTCACCGGAAAGCGGAAACGAAGTGCGGTTCCTGCTGCCCGAATCGGGAATCTCGCTCGATGACGTGGAAAGGGATTTCATCGTGCAGGCGCTGGACAGAAGCAGGCAGAACAAGTCGGTGGCGGCGAAACTCCTGAACGTCACGTATCAGTCGCTGAGGTACCAGATAAAGAAATTCGGGTTGGAATAGGGGGCTACTTGCTTGCAGGCTTCCCTTCGGATTTCCGGGGGAAGACCGCTTCGAGCGCTTCCGCAAGCTCCTCGCAGGTGTACGGTTTTTCCATGAACCGGACGGCGCCCGCAGCCATCGCCCGGCGTACATTGCTTTCCGACCCGTTGGAACTGATGACGACGACTTTCGTTCCGGGAGAGATCCCGCGGATTACCGGCAACAGGTCCAGCCCGTTCGCATCCGGAAGTTTTATGTCGAGAAAAACAAGATCGTAGAAGGCGCTGCGAATTTCGGAGAGTGCGTCGGTCCCGTTCTCCACCGCGTGATGGATGATGCCACGCTTCGAAAGTGTTTTGCCGAGCCCCCAGCACAGCAACTGGTTGTCATCCACGATCAATACCTTCATCGAAGTCATGCCGTTTTTATACGCAATCGGCGTGCCGGATGGAATTCCTGCTTTCAAAAGCCGATTATCTCCTGAAAATTCGGGTCGATATCCCGACGAGGGCGATATTGCGCACGTTTCCGAATCCGTAACCTTCCGCCGCAATTGTTTCCGTTTCGATACGTTGTCGAAATGAACAAAAGGTTTGTTCATTTCGGATTTCGAGGAGGGTAACCGGTCTCGACTGATTTTTTAAACCCTTTGAATTATCGGGCGGTTGCAGGTGGCGTGGGCAAGCGGCATGCCCGATGCAAAACCTTTGGGCGTCATGCCGTCGAGATTGAAAATTCCCGCTCTGCTCATCCTTGCGATCCTCATGATTCCATGGCCTGCAACGCCCTCCCCGGCCGCGGGAACGGATCGCGGCCTCCTGAGCGTCGAGTTCCTCTATGCGATCGAGTACGCAGGCGGGCGCTCCGACAGGCTCCGGGAGCCGATGGACATCTTCGTCGACAGGAAAACCGGCGAACTCTACATCGCGGACGCCGCCATCCGGAAGATCCTTATATACGACCGGAACGGCATGTTCGTGCAGGCGATCGACCCCGGCGAGAAGGAAGGGTCGGCGAGGATGGTCGCGGTGGACGCCGAGGGAAGGATGTTTCTCGGCCACGTGAACAGCCCGAAGATCAGCATCCTCGATTTCCGCGGGAACCCCCTGGACGCGCTTCTTCTCCCCGGGATCGTAGACGCGCCCGGAAGCGCCGTCCGCCCAATGGCCATCGCCAACGGGGGGAGCGGCGGAATCTACGTGCTCAAGACGCGGGGGGGGGTGGTCAAGGTGGACCCCGACGGCGTGGCGCACGAGGAGATCCCCATCTCCGGCGAGGGGGCGCCGAACACCATTTACGGGATGGCCGTCGATCGGAACGGCCGGTTTCTCTTTACGGACATGCGCCCCTATTCCGTCGTGATCTACGACCCCAGGGGAAAAACATTCAAGCGTTTCGGATCGCCCGGCGTTCTCTACGGCCAGCTCGACCGTCCCATCGGCATCGCCGCCGACGATGCGGGCCATATCTTCGTAGTCAGCACGGTCACCAACAAGGTCTCCTGCTTCGACCGGGAGGGGGAGTTCATCGAGGAGTTCGGAAAGATCGGGGAGGGGTACGGCCAGTTCTACATGCCCTCCCGGATCGCCTCGGACGGAAGGGACCGTATCTACGTACTGGAGAACACGCTCAAGCGTGTGCAGGTGTTCAAGGTTCGATTTCTCAAGGAGAAGGAGGTGGTGCAGGAAACGAAAACGGCGTGCACGGAAAATTCGCAGGAACGACGGATCGCTTCGCAGTCAACACCCAACAATCCTCTGAAAAAGGCAAACCTCGAGTAATCGGGGGACGCAAAGCCCACGGATCCTTCGATGGAAGGACGGCCGGGCCGCCAGAGAAAACTTCGGAGGATGCAATGAAAAAATTCTTGCTATCGATCGCGATTGCGGCCCTGACGGCCGCGCCGGCGATTGCGGCGGTGCCCAGCCAGACGACGGGCGCCGGTCCCAATACGGCACAGTATCACTCCTATGACGGCCTCGTCTGCACGGACTGCCACACCTTGCACAACAGCGATGGCGGCGCCCGCATATCCGGTAACAAGCTACAGGACGGCGGCGCCACGGACTGGAATCCCGGCGCGGGCGGGTCTTACCGCGAATTGCTGAAAAAGGGCGACTGGACCGATATGTGCCTTTCCTGCCACAAGCAGGGGTACAACACTTCCGCATCCGCCGATCTCGTGGGCGTGGAGAACACAGGCTGGACCGCCCCGATCGTCATGACGCTCACCGGCGCCATTCCGGCCGGCATCTCCATGCCTGCGGGCGACTTCTATCAGTCCAATTTGGACCCGAAGAAAGGGCACAACCCGGCGTATACCAAGGGATCCGCAAGCCCCACCTCCAAACTGATGGCGGCTGACACGGTTCTCGGGAACGCGCCTCCGGGCGGCACCATCACGGACGGCGAGTGGTCCTGCCACTCCTGCCACGGGATGCACTCCCGGTTCAGCGGCAGCTACACGGCATGGCGGCAGATCAAGCGGAAGGTGAACGGCGTCGTGGTTACCGGCAACGTAACATCGTTCGGCGTGGAGACATCGGCGGGCGGCGAGACCCAGAACACCGCTTACGAGCCTATCAAGTCGAACTCCCGCGGCGACATCCAGGGAACGACCTACGTCAACAAGCGCCAGGACGGCAAGGATCTCCAGGGCGCGGACCTCTTTGTCGATTACAGCGACACGAACAAGAACGTCTACCAGGGCGGCTTCTCCTCCTTCTGCTCCGCATGCCACGGGGATTTCCACGGCACCGAGCAGACCGAAGGCGGGACAGACAAGACCCAAACCGCCGGTGTCTGGATGAAGCATCCGACCAACCTGAAAATGGATATGACGCCGACAAGCAGGAAATACGGCATCACCACTTATAAGGCCACCGTCACCAACGCCCAGGCAAACAACCCTAACCCGGTCGGCTACGACTTCCGGTATCCGCTCATCAAGGCGGACGCGGACTTCGCCGTGCTGAGCACTTCGGCTTCGGCCGCCGATCCCGCCACGCTGTCTGGCAACGATCGGCTTTCGTGCCTCACCTGCCACAAGGCGCACGCATCCAGTTTCGAGAACATGACACGATGGGATACCAACGGCCACGCGTTCCTTCCGAACGGGGGAGCGGATGTGGAAGGCCAGACCTGGAACGGAACCGCCTGGGTTGCCGGAGCATCAGTCGGCGACAACCCGACCTTCGGTTGCGGAAAGTGCCACCAGAAGGGCGGGACGAAGGCGTACGTGAAGGGGTTCTAAATCGCCTGTCCATTTGAGAATGTTTCATGCCGCCCTGCGGGCGTGACTCCACGCCCGCAGGGCTTCACCACCTCCGGGGGGTGATCATGAATAAAAGAACCAGAGCCGCCGCCGGCTTCGTCCTCGCTTGTTCGATGGCCGCGCTTTGCTTCGGCGCCGCGCCTCCGGCATACGCTTTTATCGACTATATAACCGGGAGCGTGAACACGCGGCTTTACCACTCGTACGACGGGCTGGTTTGCTACGACTGCCATACGATACACAACAGCGAGGACGGCGCTCCGATCATCGCCGGGACCACGGGGAATCCCGGGCCGTACGCGAGACTTCTCAAGCAGCCAACGGTCACCGACATATGCCTGCAATGCCATCTCTATCCCGCGAGCACCGCATTCAAGGCCCCGGCGGTGATGAGCAGCGCCGGGAACATCCCGTCGAATTACGCGTTGCCGGGCGGGGATTTCCATTTGAGCTTCAACGATCCGAAGAAGGGACACAACCCGGGGAAGAGCAGGGGGGTTCAGTCGATGGTCATGCCTTCGGACCCGGTGTTGACGGCGTCTCCCGGAGGAGGATTTTCGACGAACGACTGGGACTGCGCCTCGTGCCACGATCCCCACAACCGGTTCGGTGAAAACGTGGCGGCATGGAGACAGTTGCGCCGCAAGGTGAACGGGATCGTTCACACGGGGAGCGAGACGGCGGCGAAAGGCGTCGAGAGCTATGGGGGTAACGAAGGGACGACCGCGCCGGGATACGAGCCGATCCTTTCCAACTCGCGCGGCGACATACGGGGAGGCCCGAACGAGACCACGTATTTGAATACTCGCAAGGACGGTAACCCGCTCGAAGGCGCGAAACTGTACCCGAACACGGCCGAGTCGGACACGAACAAGAACGTCTACCGGGGCGGCTTCTCCTCGTTCTGCGCCGTCTGTCATGGCGACTTCCACGGAGGAAACGGCGAGAACAGGAACGCCGACAACGACAAGACCCGGTCGGGCGATGCATGGATACGGCACCCGACCAACGTGACTATGGATAGATCGACCGGAAGCAAGTACGGCATCGATACCTACAATGCGGCCGTTACGAATTCACAGGGGAACAACCCGAACCCCGTTGGTTATGACTGGAAATACCCTTTGGTTAAGGGGGATGCCGACTTCTCCGTCAGGGCGAACGTCGCCTCCGCCTCCGATCCGGCAACGCTTGCGGCTACGGACCGTATCATGTGCCTCACATGCCACAAGGCGCACGCTTCGAACTACGAAAACATGACCCGGTGGGACACGAACTCCCACTCGTTTCTCCCCGCCGGGCAGCAGGATTTCACGGGCGCGGTCTCGATCGGGGACAACCCTGCATTCGGGTGCGGAAAGTGCCATCAGAAGGGCGGGACAAAAGCTTACGTCAAGGGATTTTGATAATAGTTACTTTGGGGAAAAAAGGACAGGGAATCGTTTGATAACGGTTCTTAATTATGCCTTGCAAACTACGGTTCAAATTGTTATATTTCCATTTCCATCATGTCGGAAACATGGAAGAATTCCATTCTCTCCCGGTGGATTTCCGTTTCCCATCACATGCGATAGAAATGGGCCGTAAGGGTGGTGAAGTAGTATGAAAAAGTATCTGCTGTCGTTAACCGTTATCTTTATAATTGTCATGTCTGCGTTCAACCCGGCCAACAGCGCCGAACCCAACGGAGGCAGAAGCCCTGTCCACTCTCCCGACGGAAGCAAGATAGCCTTTCTTTCCTCCACATTGCATACGCCTGCGGACCTTTGGGTGATGAACGCCGACGGTTCCGGAAAACGGCGGCTTACGACTCGCGGGGTTTCTCATTTCCGCTGGGCGCCGGACGGAAAAACCATCCTGTTCTCCGCCAGGCGCAAGGGGTACGAGGAGGTTTTACGGATCGGCATCGACGGAGGCAGGCCGGAAGAACGGATTCCCGGTATCCCTCCCAACGCAGGGATCCCGATCGAGTCGCCGGACGGGAAGCTTTTCGCTTTCACGGCCCCCGGGGAACAGCAAAACGTACGGGACCTGTGGATCGGCACCTCGGACGGATCGAGGGTCGAGGCGGTGACCGAAAAGATAAGCGTCCGATCGGTTTTTTTTAGCCCGGACAGCCGAAAGGTCTATTACGAGGCCGGCAAGACGTACGGAGTCGGAATCTGGGAGATCGACCTGTCCGATATGGAGAGCAAGCCGCTTCTGAACAAGTACATCGGGACACCGGCCTATTCGAACAAGGCGGGGCTCATAGCCTATCCGTTCCCCACCAGCCCCGGCGAGTTCGAGATCCGCACCATGGATCTGTCCGGCAAGGAGGTCACGGTCCTCAAGGCCCCGAGGCTCGCGGGGCGACGTATCGCATGGGATGTCGACGGCAAGGGGATTTTTTACATCGGGCAGGATATAGAGATCGTGCCTGCGGATAACGCCGTCGCAGCCGACAACACCGCAGGCGCGAAGGTGGACGATGACAGGGAAAAACCGCGGGCGCCGCATGAGACCAGGAAGTCGGGCAACAGGCAGGTGGGCGTCAACGCGCTCTGGCGGCTTGATATGGCATCCGGCATCGAGAGGAGGATTTCGCCCCCCGAACTGCACCTGTCCGATTTTTCGCTTTCCCCCGGCGGAAAAGACATCGTCCTCGCCGGGGTTTCGGAGAGGAGCGGCTCCGCCGAGCTCTACCTACTTGACGGGATTACGGGAAGCGTAAAACCGCTCGCGAAGAGCAGGCCTTCCGCATGGATGCCAGTGCCTTCTCCGGACGCGACGAAGGTGGCCTTCTTCACCAACGAGGGAGGGGTCGAATTCTTGAAGGTCGCGGGTATCGCGGGAGAGGAATCGGCTTCTTATCCCGGTTTCGCGCTTGAAGGCGACACCCGAATATTCTGGCTTCCGCGCAGCGAGGGGCTCCTTGTGTTTTCGGCAAGGGGGCTGCACGCCTTCTCGGAGAAGGGCCCGATCGATTTTCCCAACAATGGCGATCTCAGGTCCTATCTCGACGCCGATGCTTCCATCCAGGACGACAAGGTCCTTGTAAGCGCCATACCGAGATACGGCGAGACGCCGGGCCTGTACATGCTGACGGCGTCGGACAATGCGTTCCGGTTGAGCGATCTGCGCTATCCTTCGGCCCCTGAGGTCGCGGCCGAGCTTTACCTTCAGCCGAAGTGGTCCAACGACGGGAAGAAGATCGCATTCACGGACGGGGTCGATGTCTGGACGATGAAGGGAGACGGGACCGGCAGGGTTCGCGTGACATCGTTCGCGGAGAGCAACAAGGGCGAGGACAGGCCTCCGTCCACGGCTTCCCATCCGTTCTGGTCCGCGGCCGGGAAAAAGATCGGATACACCTTTACAGTTTACGACGGGAAGAAGGTCGTTCGCGAGCTCATCGCATCGAACGCCGACGGAACGGAAACGAAAAAACTTCATTCCAGCGAGGTGGACAGCCAGTTCCAGGTGTTCCAGCCGGAATATACCCACCGGCCGTTTTTCGATGCGACTGACGAGCACGTCATATTCACGGCCTTGCATAACGGAATTCCCAACGTATTCGCCGTGAAGGCGGAGGGGGGCCAGCCGGCGCCGCTGACGGAGACGGGAGCGATATTCCCCGCGCTTCTTCCGGAGGAAGGGACCATCGTTTACGTCTCGCTGGATGAGAACGACGAGCGCCTGTTCGTCATGAACAGCGACGGCTCGGATAAAAGACCATTCTTCCTGAAACCGGCGCAGCCCGGCCGGGTCGACCCCGCGGCAAAGGAATAGGGAAGGGAACCGGCAGGGATGCGCCATGTATTTTCACGAAAGGATCTTTTCGCGGTCGTGCTGACGGCCGCACTCATGATCCTTGCGCCGGCACCCGCCCGGACGCTGTGCCTGGAAAGGTCCGTCACGATCGTTCCTTCCGGTCCGGACCTCGCCTTACTTTCCCCGACAGGCCTCTGGTACGACGAGCAAAGGGGATACCTTTCGGTCGCCAATCCGCTGCTGCACCAGGTTTCCGTTCTGGACCGCAAAGGACAGATCGTCAAGGTCCTGGGGAAAGGCGGCGAGCTGGGATATCCGAGGGCTGTGGCCGCAACGCGCGGAGGGAAGCTTTTCATCGCCGGGAGGGAAAGCGAAATCGTGAAGGCGCTCGACGGGTACGACGCCGTTGCCGCCGAGGCGTACCGCGAGATAGATCTCAAGCAATACAGAAGAACGTCGCCGGTGCAGCCGGCCGCGCTTTTCGCGGACTGGAACGGCGATCTTTACGTCGCCGACCGGGGGAACCGGCAGGTCCTTGCCTTCGGGGCTGACGAGAAGCTGCGTTTCTCCATCGCAGACGTCGGCGAGCCCGCGGACATATGGGTCGACCGTACGGGAAAGATATACGTGGCGGACCCGGGGTTCGGGGGGATCCGGGTGTACGACGACCGCGGGAAACAGCTTCGGACGATCGGAACATCAACCCTGCGCTCGAGGGAGCCGCTCAGGATCAAGGCCCTCGCGGTAGACGCGCGAAGCCGGATATGGGTCGTTGAGGAGGGGGGTCGCGGGATAAAGGCGCTCGATCCGCTCGGGAACGTGATCTTCTCGATGAGCGGAGAGGGCCTGTTCTCCCCGGCGGACCTTGCCGTCGATCCGCACGAGAACCTGTACGTCCTTGAAGAAGGGGGGAATCGGATCTCGGTGTTTTCGATCGCCGGTATCTGAGCGACAGCCGATGTCTTCCGCTCCGAAAATATTTTCCGTTACAGTGCCGGGCTACGCACGCCTCACGGGGTGTCCCTCGCGGGGGCTCGCCCGCCGGCTTGGCGGCGCGACGTTCATGGTGCGGATCCTGCTCGCAGCAGCGGGTTTGAACTTGCTTTTTGCCGCGCATCCGGGGTTCGCGCAGGTCATGGCTCCCGAGATCCGGCGGATCGCCGTCTTCAAGGATGAGGGTGGAGAGCGGGCGTTGAGGAGCCCTCTCGCGATCGTCCGGGACGGAAAAAGCGGGGAACTGATCGTTTCGAGCTTCGAGTCCGGCGAGGTAGTCATCCTCGACAAAGCCGGGTCTATCGTCAAGAGGATGGGCGCGGATGCGGGCCTGGTCACGCCGTACGGCGTTGCGCTGGACAACGCGGGCCGGATCTACGTCAGCGAGGTGCGGACCGGCCTGCTGAAGATCTTCAGTCCGGGGGGGGCGATCTCCGACGAAATAGACCTCGCCCATGCGGCGGGCCGCAAGGTTTCACCCGGCCGGATCACGCTTGGCAGGGACGACCGGGTTTATGTCGCCGACCTGGACGGCAATGAAATCCTTCTCTTGTCCTCGCGGGGAGATTTTATCCGGTCGATGGGAAAGTTCGATTACCTCCAGAAAGCCGGGAGGGAAAGCGGCGGGCGTATCGTGGGCGTCAGCGCACAGGGGAAGGCGGTGCAGCTCTTCGACGACGGCGGCAAGCTCCTGCGTTCCTTCGGAGACCATGGCGACAAGTCGGACAGGAACATGTCGTTTCCGACCGGGTTCGCATCCGACGCGAAGGGCCGGCTCTGGATCGCCGACCCGTTCCAGCACCGGCTGAAGGTGTTCTCCGCGGAAGGAGAGTTCCTTTTCAACTTCGGGCGGCTGGAAGAGACGACCGAAAGCGGGGGGTTCTTCTTTCCGGTCGATCTCTGTTTCGGCGAGAAAGGGGAGCTCTTCGTCCTCGAGAAAGGGGCGGAGCGCGTCCAGGTTTTCCAGGTGGGAGACCTGAAGGATTAGGCGGATGAGACGAGCGTCCCTGTATTGCGGATCGATCGCGGGAGGACTCTTCCTGTTCCTGGCCGCCGGGCACGTGTCGCACGCCTACTATCACGACCTGCAGAAGAACCGGCAGCCGTGCGGCGACTGCCACACGCTTCACTACAGCGAGGCGGGCGGCGTGCCCGCGAAGGTGGAGCCGGGAGGGCCGTTTCCCAGGCTCCTGGTCCGGGCCACCACCAACAAGCTCTGTCTTTTCTGCCACGACGGCAGCGACCCCAAGGCTCCCGACGTCCTCGAACCCGTGACGATGTATTCGGGAAGCGGCGACGAGCACTCCGGGGCCGGATCTTTCTCCAACAGCGGAGGCGCCGCCAACCAGAACGGGCACGATCTCGGGATTAATTCGACGTCCGTCCCTTTCAGCACCCTTTCGAACGCGACCCTTACTTGCGCCTCCTGCCACGACCCGCATGGGACCCCCAACTACAGGAACGTTCTCACCGCGCCGGCGGGAGGGCAGGGGATCGGAACGGAGATGGGAAAGGACGTATTCAGGGAGGCGCCTCCCGGCGATCCTCCGTCGGCCGCGGCCACGGCCGCCGCATACAAGGAGTCGAACGAAGGATACAAGGCCGGAACGTCCGCATGGTGCGCCGAGTGCCACGACCGGCTGAAGTCGAGCGTGAACCTGCCGGGCAACCGGCTCCACCATCTTTCCGACGTTCCGATCGACGGAGCGGGATATCCCTCCGGGTGGCCGACGGATCCGGCCCACTGGGCGGACGGCTCGGGGGCCGGCTTCGGAACTGCGACGGGCGACCTTGTGGAAGGAGTGCCGAGGCTGCGGTTCCAGGCGGCCGGGGCGGTCGATTTCGCCTCGTCGAAAACCGTGTCGGCAAGCAACCAGGTCATGTGCGGAAGCTGCCACCTGGCGCACGGCGGGAAATATCGGAAGGGCTTGGTGTGGCCGTACAAGGAACCCGGTAGGCCCGCCGATTCGATAGCGGGGTGCCAGCAGTGCCACAACCGATAGACGCGCCCGGAAGGAGGATCGCCACGGGCATGAGCCGCAGGCGGCATGCGCTCGTAAACTTCGCGATCGCGATCATGGCGGGGACGGTCTGTGCCTTGCCGGCGGCCGCGGGTGTTTACGCCGAAACCGGGCACGGAAACCCCGTCACGGGCGTTCTGCGCGACCCTGCGATATCCAGGGGCGGGTGCAACCATTGCCACGTGGACGAAGACGCCCAGGCCAGGTTTCCCAAGGCGCTTTGGCGGGAGAACGACAACGAACTCTGTTTTACGTGCCACCAGAACGAAAATATAGCCGGCACCTACCCCGGCCGGATCGCTTACGAATCATCGAACCATCGCACCGACGGACGCACGGTCTGGCCGGGACCGTATCCGCCTTCGAGGAGGGAGGCTGGCGCAGCGGGCAAATGCCTGAACTGCCACGACCCCCATGGCCGCCAGGACAGTCGGGGAGCGATACCGAGCCAGATGGTCGCACGGGAGGAAAGCCTCTGCACGGCCTGCCACGACGGAGACCCCTCGTTCCGCGACATCGCGCGCGAGATCCGCAAGCCGTACAGCCACCCCGCGGTCATTACGGCCGGAAAACACCGTGCCGGCGAGGGAGGCGACCCTGCGCTCTTTTCCTACGTCGGCGGCAACCGGCATGCGGAATGCGCCGACTGCCACAACGCACACGCCGTTTCCGCGGACCCCTTGCCGCCGGCCCCGCCTGCGGCCTCCAACCGCAACTCGAGGGTGAGCCGCATAAGGGTCGTGAACGGAGCCGCTGGGACCATTCCTTTCTACGAGTACCGTCCTGCGAACGACGTAAGCACCCCGGTGCTGGAATACGAGATCTGCTTCAAGTGCCACTCGTCGTGGACGAACCAGCCGCCGGGCGAGCAGGACATGGCCCGTTTGTTCAACGTGAACAACGCCTCCTTCCATCCGGTGGAAGCACAGGGGAAAAACACGGGGATCAACCCGGCAGCGTTCGTGGCGGGGAGGAACGCAATGAGCGTCATCCATTGCGCCGACTGCCACGGCTCCGACGATTCGAACCTTAAAGGGCCGCACGGATCGCAGTTCCCCAACCTGCTCCGCAGGGCGTACGACGCACGAAGCTTCAACCGCGTCGTCACCAGGCAGGAGCTCTGTTTCCTCTGCCACAACTTCGAGACGTATGCGAATCCGTTTTCATCGGCGCCGGAGCAGCAGGCGAGCCGGTTCAACCCCCCATCCTCGACGAGGGGGCACGCTTTCCACGTCGGAGAGCGGAACATCCCGTGCTACGCATGCCACGATTCCCACGGCTCGCCGCAGTTCCCGGCGCTTATAGCAACAGGGAGGAGCCCGGGGATCCTGAGCTTCGTCCCGGGCGGAGGCGGCGGAAGCTGCACTCCGACATGCCATGCGACGAAATCGTACGCGGTCAACTACCCGCGATAGGTCGGCGGAGGTTGAAGTCCGGATGGCTCGAAATTCTGGCTCTTGCGGCGGCTGCATCGCTGCTGACGGCGGCCGCGCCGCAGCGCGCGGAGGCGATAACACGCGTGAACGGTAATTTCTTCCTCGATGATACATACGCGAGAGGGCCCCGGGACGACACCAGGCTTTTCCAGGGCGGAGTGAACCTCGATTTATATCCGCCCACGAAAAAAAAGATCCAGGCGCGCCTGAGCCTCCGCCTCAACTACACCAGGTCCGACGAAGAGAGCGTATTGAACGTATCCCCCGTCGGCAACCTGGGTATGGATCTGTCCGGGGAGGCGTTCGCCCTGAATCTCCAGCATAGCCGTTTTTCCACCATAAGCTCCGCCGCACAGCTGACCGAGACGAGCAATTCCAGGGCGGCCCTTTCTCTTTCCCCCAAGGATCTCCCCCGGCTCTCGGCGAGCTTCTCGCGCACCGAGTCGGCGACCGGGGGATCGGTCACGTCGAGCGACACGGCATCCTTCTTCGGCGACTACCGGTACAAGTGGATGAACTTCCGCGGGGGGTATTCCAACGACCGGAGAACGTCCGGAGGGCAGGCGGGGCTGGAGTCGTCTACCGTCTTGCTGGGTTTCGGGGGGAGCTACGAAATCCTGCCCAGGACGACCTTGACGGGCGACTACGATTACAACCGCTTTTCCGCCACGAGCGGCGCGGGGCAGGAGACGGCGACGATCGGCAACGCCTTCCGCATGAGCGCCGACACGCGGCCCTTGCCGTGGCTCGGATTCACAGGGAATTACTCGAGGACGGACACCGACTTCGATTCCCCGTCCGCCGCCGTGACCAGGACCACGCAGCAGTTCTCCGACGTGACCGCCAACCTCGACCCATATCCCTTCCTGCGGTTCTCGGGCACGACGGGAAACAGGCGTTTCAACGACGCGCAGACGATGCGCAGCGTCGATTTCGTCACTTACGCCGCCAACGTCAGCAAGCAGCTAAGGGAGGGGGTACTTCTCGGGGCGAGCGGTTCGCGGAGCGTCGAATCCGACCCTGACCAGGGCAGGAACGTAAGCGACAATTTCGGGGTCAACTCCACGATGGACCTGACGCAGCGGATCTCGCTGCGCCTGAACCTGAACGCGAACCGGAGCGAGTCGCGCACTTTCGTAAGCACGGCCGGCTACAACGCTTCCGGGACGCTGGCGGACAGGGTCCTGTTCGACGACCGTCCTCCCGGCTTCACCTATTTCGACGTCGTCGGCAACGACCTGTACACGAAGAACTCGACCGCGATCGGAGACTGGGTCCTTACGGCCCACGTCGAACCGGTCACGGAAAGTTATTCGGTCAACAAGTCGGTCCAGGTGAACGCGATACCTACCGACAAGACGAACCTGGCGCTCAGCTATTCCTCGGCATCGTCCGCCGAACGGCTGGACCTCGGCAGGATCGGCAACCAGAACTTCAACACTTCCCTTTCATACATGGCCAACCGGCGGACCATCTACGGCCTTTCCGGGACGGTGTCGCTGCCGGAGACCGGGAGATCGTCTTATTCGGCCACTGGAACGATGGCCTACCGTTTCCGGCGCGGGCACCAGATGAGCCTGAACTACGGCGCGAGGCAGGCGGCAGGCAGGAGCGACCATACCTTCTCGGGGACGCTGGGGCTCGCATTCAGGAAGCGTGTCAGCCTGGAGCTTGCCTATTCCGGCACGCAACTTTTCAGGGAGGAACGGACAGACTTCTTCCGGGTCCGTTTCAGCAAATCGTTCTGATGGGAGATCGAATGGCAAGAAGAATGCTTTTCGGCTTCGTGCTCCTGCTCGCCTCGTGCGCGGCCGGCTGCTCTTCGCTGGTCAGCACTCGAAGTTTCCTGAACCCCCAGGCGGACTTTGCTTTTTACAAGAAGGTAGGGCTCATGCCGTTCCGCAACCAGGCCGAGGACCGGCTCGCGGGGGAGAAGGTGACGGAGAATTTCATGACCGAGCTGCTTATCGCCGGAGAACTGGAAGTGATGGACCCGGGGCAGTTCAACGCCGTGGTGGCGCAGGTCGTCCGGTCGAACGCTCCGACGTCGACGCTCGAATTGAGTCCCTCCCAGCTTTCCCAGGTTGCGAGCGTCGCGGGAGTCCAGGGGGTATTCACGGGGACGGTCCACGACTTCAAGCTGATCCAGCTCGGCGGGGATCAATACCCGATGATCTCCATGACGGTCAAGTTCATCGACGCTCCCACCGGAACAGTGGCGTGGCAAGGGAGCATAAATGCCACCGGCGGTCCGTATCTCCCCGTCGTCAGCATCGGCGAAACGTTCACGCTCGGGGAACTTTCGCAAAAATCGTGCGCAATCGTCGTCAAGGATTTCTACAAGAAGGCATATTCGAAATAGAAAGCGGGTACGAAGATGGGAATACACGTTACCGGACGCCGATCGTCTCGTTTGCGGATCGCCGCCCTGCTGCTGGTCTCCGCGCTGCTGTTCGGGTGCGGACCCACCCTGAAGCCGTTCACCGGCGCCGGCCTCAGGAAAGGCGAAGGGGTGAAGATGGCGATCCTGCCGTTCGAGAATTTGAGCAAGACCCAGGGGGCGGGGAAATCGATGGAAAGCTACATCCTCGTGGAACTCCTGAAAAACGCCCCGGTTATGGTCCTCGATCCCGGCGAGGTTAACGCCATGCTTTCGAAGGAGAGGGTACGGCTGGCGACCAGCATACCCAGGGAGACCCTCGTCGCCCTGGGCAGAGGGCTCGGAGTGGACCTGTTCATGATGGGAACGGTGCACGACTTCGACATGCAGATCGCCACGGGGGCGGGGGGCTCGGGACAGATTCCGGTGGTCTCGATGTCCCTTCGCATACTCGACGCCTCCACGGGGGATATCGTCTGGGCGGGCAACGCCTCCCGGCGAGGCAGCGACAGGGAAACGGTTTTCGGGATAGGCAGGATCCATTCCATCAACAACCTCGCGGAGGAGACGGCGGCCGAGATGGCCAGGGCGTTCTCCGCGTCGCTTCGAAAATAGGCTGCAGGGAAGGTCGCAAAAGATGAAAACGGTTCGGCGGATAGCGGTCCTGGGCGCTTTATCTACTGTCGCAATCCTTTGCATTTTCGCCGGTGGCGCGGGCGATATCCTGGCGGCGAAAAAGGGCTGCTACGACTGCCACCCGAAAGCGAAGGCGGCGCATCAAAGGAAATTCGTGCACGCTCCCGTGGCGAAGGAGGACTGCGAGGCGTGCCACCGGCGCCACGGCTTCTCGAACAAGCTGATCCTCAAGGAAAAGGGCGCGCAGCTCTGCTATTCGTGCCACAAGGACCTGAAGGACAAGTTCGGGAAGAAAACGATGCACTCTCCGGCGAAAAAAGGCGAGTGCACCGCCTGCCACGACCCCCATGCTTCGAACCTCAAAGGGCTCGTCAGGGAAACCGCCGACAAGTCCTCCGTCTGCTTCGAATGCCACAAGGAGATGAAGCGGCTTTCGTCCGGCGTCTGGATCCATTCGCCGTTCAGGAACGGGGAGTGTTCGCTTTGTCACCCGCCTCACTCGACCGACGAACCGAGGCTGCTGCTGAAGGCTGGAAATGACCTATGCTTCTCCTGCCACGCGGCGGAAAAAACGGCGGGGAAAAAGCCTCACGACATAGCGGAGGTGAAGAACCAGTCCTGCACCGCCTGCCACAGCCCCCACGGAACGGCGAAAAAGGGCGGGGTGTTGCCGGAAGTCCACGAGCCGTATGCGCGCGGGGACTGCGCCGACTGCCACGAGGTCGGAACGGAAGGGAAGGTGAAGAGCTCCCTGGTCCAGCCGGTCAAGGAGCTGTGCGCCAACTGCCACGACGACATCTCGAAAAAGACGAAGAAACCGGTTTCGCACTTCCCGGCCAGGGACGGGGACTGCCTGAAATGCCACTCGCCGCACAAAAGCGCTTCGCGTCCCCTCCTGAAAGGCGATTTGAAGGGAATATGCCTCGAATGCCACCTGCGCCTCGACGACGATTTCAAAAAGCCGCAGGTACACGCTCCTATGGCGAAAAGCCGGTGCGACGCCTGCCACGAATCGCACGGATCGGACAACAAAAAACTCGTCAGGTCCGCAGGGGAAGGACTCTGCCTTTCCTGCCACGAAAAGGTCGCGAAGGAGCTCGCCCGGACCGGGACGCGCCACGCGGCTTTAGACGACAACGGCTGCCTGACGTGCCACGGCGCCCACTCGACGCTGAACGGGAAGCTGCTCGTCGCGGCCGAAGCCGTCCTGTGCACCGGCTGCCACGGCGACCTGAAGGAAGCCGGGGGATATCGCCGCAAGCACAAACCGCTTGTCGAACAGGGGTGTTCGGTTTGTCACACTCCGCACCGCTCGGAGGGCAAGGGGCTAACGAAGCAGGAAGGCGCCGGCCTGTGCTACACGTGCCACGGGGACATGAAGAAGGCCGTGGCGAAGAAGTTCCCCCACTCCCCCGCCACGGAAGGGTGCGTTTCCTGCCACGGTCCTCACGGCAGCGACACGAAGGCAATGCTGGCGAAGGATGAAAAATCGCTGTGTCTTTCGTGCCATGACGATCTGAAGGAGATCTTCAAGCGAAGGGCGGTGCACACGCCGGCGGCCCGGGGAGACTGCGCCGGCTGCCACGATCCGCACGGCGCGGACCGGCCGAAGCTTCTTTCACTGGCCGGCGCCGAGCTCTGCTACTCCTGCCACAAGGAGGAGAAGAAGCGGTTCAGGGAGGGGAAGGTCCACCTTCCGGTGGAGAAGGAGAAGTGCGACACCTGCCACTCCCCACACGGCTCCAGCAATCCCGGCAGCCTCGTGAAACCGGTGGGGGACCTGTGCGCCTCCTGCCACAGCCTCACGAAAGATGAATTCCGGAAGGTCCACCGGGACATGGCGGACAGGAAATCCAACTGCGCCTCGTGCCACGACCCGCACTCTTCGGTAACCGGAAAGCTGATGAAGGCAAAGGCCCACGAGCCGTTCAAAACCCGCAAATGCGATTCATGCCACGGAAAGGCGGGGGCGAACGGCGAAATCGTGCTGGCCGCGCCGAAGGAGAAGCTCTGCTTCACCTGTCATTCCGGGATGGAGAAGACGCAGAAGGACCCTGTGGTGCACGGACCGGTGAAGAAGGGAGAGTGCGTATCATGCCACGACCCGCATGCATCTTCGGGGGATAAACTGCTCGTCGCGCAGGGTGCGAAATTCTGCAACGCATGCCATTCCGACAAGGCCGACATTCCGCAAAGGAAATACAGGCACAAGCCCCTCGAGGAAGGATCGTGCAAGGCGTGCCACGCCGCCCACTCGGCGGGGAACAGGTTCCTTCTGCCGAAACCGGAGAAGGAGTTCTGCTACGGGTGCCACGAATCGTTCAGGCAGGGGCTCGCGGGGAAAAAACTCCACGACCCGGTCGCCGAAGGCGCCTGCGGTTCCTGCCACGATCCGCACGGGACGAACCAGAGGCGGCTGCTCTCGAAGCCGGTTCCGGACATCTGCTGGACCTGCCACGATGCCGCCGGAGCGGCCCCGAAACACAGGGGAATGGATATTTCGAGGGCCGATTGCCTCACCTGCCACGACCCGCATGCCGGCGCAAAGGGCGCAAAGGCGCTGGCGCACAACTTCGGACATCAGCCGTATTCCGAGGGGAAGTGCGTATCATGCCATGCGGGAGAGGGGAAAAAGGAGCTTTCGGCCCGAGGCCCGGACCTCTGCTTCAACTGCCACCAGGATGTGAAGAAAAAGGGATTTGCGGGGAAAACACGCCACTTCCCGATCGATTCGGACAAAAAATGCGGCAGCTGCCATTCGCCGCACTCCGCGCCTGCGAAGGGCCTGCTTTACCGTTCTTCTCCGGGCCTGTGCTTCGATTGCCACGGCGCGGAAATGGCGAAGGTTACCTATAAGCACCCACCCGTGGAGAAGGGTTGCGAAAGCTGCCACGTGGCGCATACGGGGGAACAGCCCAAGCTGCTCTCGGCGGACATGAACAAACTGTGCCTTGGTTGCCATCCGAAGGTTCCCGACACTCACCTCCACGGGATGGGAAAAGGGAAATACGTGGATGCGAAAACGGGTAAGTACATCGATTGCATCAGTTGCCATAACCCGCACGGATCCGATTTCGAAAAAATGACGAATGCGAACAAGCGGGCCGATCTCTGCAAGCGCTGCCACAAGAAAGGCCAGCATGAACTATAGCCAACTTTCAATATCCTCATGTTGATGAACGGGGGCCATTAATGTTCCGGAGATCGGCTTTTATCGTTATCCTGGGAGTTGTTATTGCGGCAGGGTGCAGCCAGGACAATCCTCCTTCAAGATCCCCGGCGGTCAACCGGAAGACCGTCCTTATCGGGCTGATACCGGAGCAGAACATATTCAAGCAGTTGGAGAGATACGAACCCGTGGCCGCGTATCTCTCCGCGAAAACCGGGATGAATATATCTCTTAAAATTCTCCCGAGGTACGGGAACATCATCGACAATTTCAGGATGTCGGGGCTGGACGGCGCATTTTTCGGGAGTTTCACGTACGCGCTTGCCCACGCGAAGCTTGGGGTGGAAGTCCTTGCGCGTCCGGAATACAACGACAACACATCCACCTACCACGGGATGATTTTCGTAAGGAAGGACAGCGGGATCAGGACGATCGACGGCATGAAAGGGAAGCGGTTCGCTTTCGTGGACAAGGCGACGACCGCCGGTTATCTTTTCCCCCTGAAATATTTCCATGAGAAGGGAATCGATTGGAGAAAATATCTCAAGGAGGGTTATTTTACGGGAACGCACGAGGACGCGATCTTCGATGTGCTCAACAGGAAGGCCGACATAGGCGCGTCGAAGAACACGGTGTTCAACCGGGTCGCGGTATCCGACCCGCGGATAAAAAGAGAGTTGTCGATCCTGGAAACATCCCCCGACATGCCGGAAAACTCCCTGGCGCTCCGGAAGGATATCGAAGATTCCTTCCGAACCGGTTTGAAGGATGCGCTCCTGAACATGCACCTCGACGCCAGGGGAAAGTCGGTGCTGGAGCAGTTCGGTGCGCGGAGATTCGTCGAGACCACGAACAAGGATTACGAGTCCGTGGCAAGGTATGCAAAAGAAGCCGGCCTGAGCCTCGCCACCTACGACTACATAAATGACTGACGCTTGATTTATGGCGAAGTAATCGAAATATATGGTAGTATTCTAAAAGATGGCCCGACATCTGCTCGCCGCATGCCTCTTCCTTTTTCTTCTCGCCGGGTGCAGCCAGGAAAATACGCCTTTCAAGCCTTCCGCGGACAAGCGAAAGACCATACTGATCGGCCTTATTCCGGAACAGAACATTTTCAAGCAGATCGAGCGATACGAGCCCCTTGCCGTCTATCTCTCGTCGAAAACCGGGACGAGGATCACGCTTAAGATCCTCCCCAGGTACGGGAACATCATAGACAACTTCAAGATGGCGGGATTGGACGGCGCATTCTTCGGGAGTTTCACATATGCGCTCGCCCACGCCAAAATCGGGGTGGAAGTGCTGGCCAGGCCGGTTGCGCTCGACAACACCTCGAGCTACCACGGGTTGATCTTCGTGCGGAAGGACAGCGGCATCGCGTCCAGACGGGAGATGAAGGGAAAGCGGTTCGCCTTAGTGGACAAGGCCACGACCGCAGGCTACCTGTTCCCGAAGCGGTATTTTCACGAGGCGGGAATCGACGACTGGAAGAAATACCTTGGGGAAGCGTATTTCTCGGGGACGCACGAGGATGCCGTATACGACGTGTTGAACAGGAAAGCCGATGTCGGAGCGGCGAAAAATACGGTGTACTACCGGGTCGCGAAGGCGGACCCGCGTATCCTGAAGGAGCTGACGATTCTCGCGAAGTCTCCCGACGTCCCCGAAAACGGCCTGGCTCTCCGGAAGGATATCGATAAGGCGTTGAGAAGCAGCATGAAGGATGCGCTTCTGAAAATGCACGAAGATCCGGAGGGGAAGGCGGTCCTGGAGCAGTTCGGGGCGCGATGGTTCATCGAAACCACGAACGCGGATTACACCCCCGTCGTGAACTACGCGAGTGAAATCCATCTCAACCTGGCCACCTACGACTACATCAACGACTGACGTTCATTTATGAAGAAGAAGATAATCATCGGCCTTGGCATCTATACGCTGTTTTTTCTCCTCTGCGGCATCTACATCATCTACATCATCCAGTCCGCGACGACTGAGCTCGACAGGCTGATAACGCTCCACCAGGTGGAAATCCTGAGGGAGCACTACCTGCTGCAGGTAAAAAGGGTCCAAACGGACCTGACCCTCAAGGACACGCGGCATAAGCGTACTTTCGACACCGTCGTCCAGAACGTCGTCAGCATGGGAAGGATCGTAGATACCTGTTTCGACTGCCATCACAACCAGCAGGCGACCGAGAGGCTCCAGGACCTGAAAAAGCAGACGGAGACCTACAAGGACGCATTGAGCCGCGTGCTGACGCTTCGCGCGAACACCGCAAGGATCCTGGCGGAGGAGGATGCGGCCTTCCAGATCGGAGAGGACCTGATCGGCAAGGTCCGGGACGTGATCGCGATCACGAGCTCGAAGCTTGCGGAGAATACGCAAAGGGCGATGATCCGCATCGCGCGGACGAAGTATATGCTGTATTTCCTCGTCGGGATCGGCCCGTTGATGTCGGCGTTCCTCGGCTACATATTCCTGTCCGGGCTGACGAACCCGGTCAACGTGCTGCTCGATTCGACGAGAAAGCTGAAAGCCGGAAACCTGGATCACCGGGTCGAGGCCCTGAAGGACGAATTCGGAGAGCTGGCTGCATCGTTCAACGAGATGGCGGCATCGCTCAAGGAACAGATGTTGAAGATGCAGCGGACCGAGCAGATGGTGATCGTCGGCGAGCTGGCGGCGGGCCTTGCCCACGAGATCAAGAACCCGCTCGCGGGCATCAAGGTGGCCATGCACGTTCTGTCCGAGGAAACGAGCATGTCTGCGGAAGACCGGGAAGTCATCCGCAAAGTCGCGCAGGAGGTCGTGCGCGTGGAATCCCTGATGAGGAACTTCCTTAACTTCGCCAAGCCGGCCAAGCCGCAGCTTGCGGATCTGAACGTAAACAGCCTCGTCAACACCGTCCTTGCCTTTTACATGAAAAGCCGCCCGTCTGCGCCGGACCGCCCGAACGCCGTCCGTATAGAGAAGGACCTTCAGCCGCTCCCGGAAACGATGGCGGATCCCATGCAGCTCCAGCAGATCTTCCTGAACCTCGTCCTGAACGCCGTGGATGCAATGCCCAACGGGGGAACGCTCTCGGTGCGCACCTCCCATGAAAAGGAAACGGATTTCCTTCGGATCGAATTCGCCGACACCGGCAAGGGGATCCCGAGGGAAAACATCGAAAAGATCTTCCAGCCGTTCTTCACGACAAAGCCCAAGGGCACTGGATTGGGACTGGCCATTTCCAAACAGCTGATCGAACAGCACGGCGGAGAAATTTCTGCCGCAGACAACCCGGGAGGCGGCACGGTGTTCCGGATCCTGCTTCCCGTCGCCGCCGTTGCTGCGGAGACGGCCACATGAAGACGAAGGGGCGGGTATTCCTGCTGGACGACGACGACCTGATAGTCTCCATGCTGGCGAGGGCGTTGAAGGCCGATGGGTACGAAGTGCAGGCGGAAACCGACCCCCAGGGCATCCTCGACAGGATTCGTCCGTTCGCCCCGGATATCGTGATGCTGGACCTCAAGCTTCCCGGCATAAGCGGCATGGAGATACTGAAGGAGATCGTCGACCGGGGGATCGGCACCCAGGTAGTGATGCTGACGTCGGACGACAGCGCGGAAAGCGCGGTGAAGGCGATGAAGATCGGCGCGGTCGATTACCTCACCAAGCCCTTCGACATGGACGAGGTCAAGATAGTCGTCAACGCCATCATGGAGAAAGGGAACCTCAAGCAGGAAGTCGAATACCTCAGGAAGATCAGCACCGACCTGGCCTACAAGGAGATCGTGGGCGGCTCGAGCGTCATACGGAAGCTGAAGGAAAAGGCGGAGAAACTCGCCCAGGCGGGCGTCCCGTCCGTGATGATCACCGGAGAGAACGGGACTGGCAAGGAGATATTCGCGAGATTCATCCATAATACGATGCGCGGCGAAAGCGCTTCCGGGTACGCGCCTTTCGTGGGCGTCAATTGCGCGGCGATTCCGGAGTCCCTCATCGAGAGCGAGCTCTTCGGCCACGAGAAGGGATCGTTCACCGACGCCAAGACCGAGAAGAAAGGCGTCTTCGAGCTGGCCTCACAAGGTTCCATCCTTCTCGACGAAATCGGGGACATGAAGCCGAGCCTGCAGGCCAAGCTGCTTCGGGTGCTGGAAGAAAGAAAGGTGCGGCGCGTGGGTGGGAAACACGACATCGCCATCGACGCGACCGTGTTCGCCACCACGAACCGGAACCTCGAGGAATCGGTGGAGAAGGGAGAATTCCGGATCGACCTGTATTATCGCCTGAACGTCTTCGCTTTTCATGTACCTCCGCTGCGGGAGCGGCAGGACGACATCGTTCCATTGACAAGGCATTTCCTCGAATTTTTCGCGGCGAAATACAACCGTACCCCCATAAAGGACATATCACCCGCGGCCGGGAAGCTCCTTTTGTCCTACGGCTGGCCGGGCAACGTGAGGGAACTGAGGAACGTCGTCGAAAGGATCGTCGTCCTGGAAAGCTGCGAGACGGTCCTCCCCGATCACCTGCCGAAAGAGATCCTCTTCGGGAAAGGCGTAGTGGGCGCGGCGGCAGGCAAGGGAATTTCCCTCCCTGAAGCGGGGCTGTCGCTCGACGACGTCGAAAGGAACCTTATCCTCCAGGCGCTGGGGAAATCCGGCGGCAACAAGACGCAGGCCGCGAAGCTCCTCGGCATCACGTACGACTCCCTCAGGTACCAGATCAAGAAGTTCGGGTTGGAATAAGTCAGGCGGTCCGGGTCAGGAAACGAACTTGAGGCCTGCCGTTAAGCTTTCGACGGACGGCGCGACCCACACCACTTCGGCCGTCGTTTGCGGCGTGAAATACTTCATGACGTTATCCCCTCCCGCCGGGTCGACATGCGCCTGAACGAATTGCCCGACTGACAGGAGATATTTCGTCCGAATGCCGAATCCTCCGAATCCCACATCCGCCATAACCGCCCGTATGCTCGTGACGCTGTACCTCTCCTCCTCCGGGGACGGTTTCACGATCGTGATGCGCAAGGGGACGCGGCAAGGGTTCCTTACATGCCGCCGTTTCTTCAGCCGTCCGGCCAATGCGTCCCTCAATATGGCGTGAGCCTCGGAGATCTCGAAAGGTTTTTCGAGGAATTTCACCGCCCCCCGTTCGAACGCCCTTTGCCGGTTTCCCTCGCTCGCGTTTCCGCTCATGACGACGGTTCGCGACTCCGGCGATATCCTGCCGATCTCCGCCAGTATTTCGATTCCGTCTCCGTCCGGCAGGCGGATGTCGAGGAACACGACGTCGTAGTGTTCCCTTTTCAATTCTTCGAGGGCATCCGCGATATTTTCCACCGAATTCGATGTCAGGCCGGAGCCGTTGAACTCCTTATCGAGAGCCCAGCAGATCAGGTTGTCGTCGTCGACGACGAGGACCCGTTTAAGGGCGGTTTCGAGCATGCTCCGCAAGAGAGCAATTTATATGCCTATTAAAGAAAAGGATTTTCAATAGCAAGTTTGTTTTAATAATTCGGCATGTTGAACGTAGGAGCGGAGCAGGATCGAAAGAATCACATTGTTTTTTTCGGCGAAATACCCTCTTGTGCAGGGGGATTTCCCCACAATTGGTGAATGCGCGATGTTAATTCTATCGGTCAATCCCCGGTCAATCCATGGTGTGGCACTTGTTGCAGAGTGTCCGCTGGTAGCTCGCGAAAGCGATCGGCGGTCTTTCATGGTAAGCGCGCCTGGTTTCCGTCTTCGTGCGACCCTGTGACATGCGTAAGGGCAGATCGGTCCTGTCCGCGCCCGGATAGTCTCCGTTGTAAAGGATGAATTCGGATTTCATGTTCCAGCGGGCCGCCTGGTCCCATGCGGAGGCGTGCGCCCGGTGGCAGGAGACGCACATCACGTTGGAGTTGGTATCCGGCCCCGCTTTCATCGAACCGTCCGTGGATGCCGCTTTTTTCAGGAGAGCGTAATCGGAAGTGCCCATTTCGAACGGCACGAGGGACGTGTAGGCGGTCGAAGAAGTTCCGGTGACGTTTCCGGAGGACACGTATGCGTTGTAATTCGAGACGGCGCGAGGCGTCATCTTGACGAGGCTTCCAGCCGGGTGGCCGGGCGCGTTGCGGTTCCCGGTGTAGGCTCCGTGGCAATTCGTGCACCATTCCGACATGCCGCCGCCGTAGGCGACCCGCGTGTCGGAACCGCTTTCGGACCGGTTGTAATCCGGCGGGGCGACAGCCGCGGGAGGATCGAAGTTGAACGTTTCGCTTGCCCCGGGCCTTGAGTATCCCTTGCCGCCGAGCATCCTGTAAACGCCGACCGCAGTCGTCTCCGTGGGATCCGGGCTGGTTTTGTACGACCCAGAATCGACTACCGGCGATCCCTTGGATTGTATGGTTCCGTCCGCCAGGCGGCGATATCTTCCGTGGGGGTCATGGCAGCTTGTGCAGGACAGACCGGCTGCGGGGTAGGCGCCCCCCGGGGCGGCCGTCAGCGTGGTGTCCGCCGCGAATCCGTAAACGGCTGCCACGATGTTATGCCCGTGCCGCTCGCCGGCGCTCTGTCCGCCCGGCCCTCCGTCGGCCGCATTCCATTTGTAATTTTTCTTAAGCCATCCGAAATCTCCGCCGGGGGTCAACTGTACGGGAGGGGATCCTGAGGGCATGTCCGACTCGTCGGTTGCCACGTGATGCGCATTCGGGGCTGTTTCTCCTGCCTGCATGTGGCACATGAGGCATGTGGAACTCGGGTCGCCCGAAACGAGAAGGAAGGGATTGTTTGCCCCCGCGCTGTGGGAGGAGTGGCATCCTGAGCACTCACCCACGCCTCCTGCGTGGAACGCTGCCGCTCGATGAATGGGGAAGGCAACCAGAAGTGCAGTCATGACGAATGCCGCCGATAAGGGGGTGTCCGAAATTGTTTTCATGGCGCCTCCCGTGGATATTTCGGAAGGTCGATAGTGGGAATTTATATCAAAGCGTCAAAAATATGACAGTTTGTTGAAATCAGCCGGCATCGGTGAAAACCCCAAGCTGCACTCGTTATTTCCCCGTAAAACGGTCCCTTCGGAAATCTGCAACTCATAACATGTCGTTATATAAGGCCAATATGCCTATATTTGGATTGGCATATGGCTTGCTGATAACGATTCGCCATGAGGAGTTACAACAAAAAACAAGCGATCAGGATTCTGCCGGCTTTCTTTCTTCTGCTGGTTTGTTCCTTCCCGGCGTTCGCAACGAACGTAAAGTCCGCGTACCTTTACAACCTTTCTAATTTTTCGGGAAAGATTCCTTATAGCGATGTAAGGCTTCACGTGGACCGGGCAAGGGATGAGGTATACGTCCTTGACCGCGGAATCGTAAAGGTTTTCAACGAAACCGGCATGGAAGTGTTCTGGTTCGGCGATAATCGGGCGCTCGGCACGATTTACGATATCGCCGTCGATGAAAAGGGTGACCTGCTTCTCCTTTCCTTCGATTTCAGCCACCCCGCAGACGGTCCCGATTACTGGATTTCGAAGTGCAATTACCGCGGAGATCTGAAAGGTACGGTCAGGATCGGCGGTCTTCCGGGCGATTTTTATGGTTTCTGCCCGAACCGCATGTTTATGCGCGGCGGGGAATTGCTCCTGGTGAGCACGAGCAGGATGCAGGCGATAGTCACCGATCGAAACGGCAAATTCCAAAAAGGTTATGACTTCGGCCGGATCGTCGATGTTCCCGAGAAGGACAGGCTGACCACCGAAATCTTCGGTTTCAGCGTGGATCGTTCGGGGAACATGTTGTTCACGGTCGCCGTGCATTTCAAGGCGTACGTAGTGTCGCCGGAAGGGAAGCTGATCGTCTCTTTCGGCAAGTCCGGTTCCGCTCCCGGAATGTTCGGAGTCATAAGCGGCATAGCGGTCGACGACGAAGGCAATTACCTGGTGGTCGAGCGGCTTCGCAGCGTCGTGATGGTGTTCGACAGGGAATTCAGGTTCGTCCAGGAGTTCGGATACCGGGGAGAGAAACCCTGGAACCTGATTCGGCCGAACGAAGTGGCCGTGGGCAATTCGGGAAAGCTGTACGTGACGCAGTTGAGAAACCGGGGGGTTTCAGTTTTTTCTCTGTCTTCCTACGGAACGGAAGGGGGACGGCAATGATTCCATCTATCGAAAGGAGGTGCTGCCGGCAAGATCGTGGAGGGAACGGCAACCTGGATTTACGCAATGTCGGGTCGGTAGTCGCAATGAACCCTGAAAACTCCTCCGAAAAAGGTAAACCTGTCGCAAGGCGGGGGCACAAAGCCAACGGGTGCTTGCGTTAGGCAAGGACGGCCGGGCTGCCGGAGAACTGAAGGAGGAGAAATGAAAGCGGCAAAGATCACACTTATCGTTCTATCGGCCGCGCTTTTTGCGGTCGGAATGGGCACCACGGCTTACGCGTTCCATTCGGGCGGCGTCGCCGAGTGCGAAGGCTGCCACAGCATGCACAGCCCCAAGGCTGGCGGGTCCTTCCTGCTTGTCGGAGGGGACCAGAGCTCCACGTGTCTTACCTGCCACGACGGGCCCACGCTGTCGAGCTACCATATCAGCACCACCGCCTCCGCCATGGGCGACGGCGTGTCGCCCGTGAACCGGACTCCCGGCGGCGACTTCGGCTGGCTGAGGAAGACCTACACCTATACGTATCAGGGTACTACCAATACCGAGGATGGCGCGATCCACGGCCACAACATCATCGCGGGCGACTTCGGATACGTAGTGGATCCGATCAATGCCGCGGCCCCGGGCGGGACATTCCCCTCCGCGCAGCTCGCCTGCAATTCCTGCCATGACCCTCACGGCCAGTACAGGAGACTCCAGAGCGGCACGATCGCGAAGACCGGAGCACCCATAAAGGCTTCCGGTTCCTATAACGGCACCAGCAACGAGCCTACGGCGACCGAGGCGGTCGGCGTGTACAGGCTCCTGGCCGGCGCGGGATACACGAAAGACGGGATAACCTTCAACGGCGTTCCCGCCGCCAAGGCCCCGTCGTCCTACAACCAGACCGAGGCCGACAACCAGGTCCGCGTAGCATACGGTGTCGCCACGGCCAGCGGGCACGTAACCTGGGGGCAGTGGTGCGCGACCTGCCACGGCGCCATGCATTCCAGCGGCAACTACGTGCACCCGGTCGATGAATCGCTCGGCAGCACCATTGCAGCCAACTACAACTCCTATGTAAAATCCGGCGACCTGACCGGAACCTCGGCGACCGCGTTCTCGTCCCTTGCTCCGTTCGCGACGAACAGCGGCGATTACACGGCCCTTGCGGCTCTTGCCGGAAACAACGGCTCCTCCGCCCTCAAAGCGGGTCCGGGAAGCACCGACCAGGTCATGTGCCTGTCCTGCCACAGGGCGCATGCCTCCGGCGTGGCGGAAATGCTTCGCTACGACAACGGCTATGAATTCATGACAGTCGCTTCGAATTACCTGGGAAGCGACAACCCCGCCATGACCAGTTCCCGTGCACCGCTCCAGCACCGCGGCCGGACGATGGCCGAGTGGAAGACGGCATACTATGACAGGCCGGTAACACAGTTTGCGACGTATCAGCGTGTGTTCTGCAACAAGTGCCACGCGAAGGACTGATGTCGATCGTGTAGCCGGAATCGTCTTGTCCGGCTGAAGTAAACCGGGGAAGGGGGCCAGCATGCAAAAAGGCCCCCTTCCCTTTTTCTTGATTCGATAGAATGGCCTGGAGCATCGCATCGGCATTCGAATTACCCGTACGAGGAAAGGGAAGACGATCATGACGGAGAACGGATCCGGGCGGCGGAATGGATTCGCGGCTCTCCCGGCGGCCCTGGTCGCCCTTTCCCTGGTCTTTTCCTCCTGCCAGCCCAGACCGTCACTGGTGAAACCGCCACTGGGCGATTCTGGGGCGCTGTACATATATCTCCAGACCTTTCCCCAGGACGCCGGCAGGCTCTCCTTTCGACTGGAAGGGATTTCCGCCGTGCGCCAGGGAGGAGGAACGGTTCCTCTCACTCTCCACGTGAAAGATCTAAGCGGCAGGGAAATGAAAAGGGAGAGGCTCCTCGCATCGGGGGATATGCCTCCCGGACAGTACGAGGGGTTCACTCTACAGCTAAAGAGCGCGACTCTCATGGGGGAGGAAGGAGAAACTGCGCTCAAACCGGTTGAGGATTCACCCCGGGTCCCGATGCCCTTCGCCGTGGCCGGGAAGAAAGCGACGGTGCTTGCATTG
Source organism: Deltaproteobacteria bacterium (assembly GCA_016218975.1). Classification (NCBI taxonomy): domain Bacteria; kingdom Pseudomonadati; phylum Myxococcota; class Myxococcia; species Deltaproteobacteria bacterium. Next base: position 33,029 of record JACRCO010000053.1, on the reverse strand, counting down.
CGTTTTCTTTACGCGGAGTCCGTCCGGGAGGGGTTCCGTTTCGCTCCTTCGTTTACCGGGGCGGTCCCCGGGAAAATCCCTATAGGGACAATCGGTCTTGTTACCGGCCGCCGGGAGAACGCCGTAACGATGTTCGACAAGAACACCGGCCAGGTAATAGGTGTCATACCGACCGGCGCATCTCCGGCGGGGATCGTGGTCGATCCGGCTTCCCGAAAGGCATATGTCGCGCTCCAGGGGGAGGACGCGGTCGAAGCCGTCGACCTGCTCGAGGCAGCCGTCATCGACCGGCAGCGGCTGACCGCGGGGGACAACCCGCAGGAGCTGGCGCTGACCCCCGACGGAAAGACGCTGCTCTCCGCGAACAACGGCTCCAACACGGTGAGCATTATCGATAGCGCGTCCTTGATAGAGAGGAAGAGATTGCAGGTCGGAGCGGGGCCGCAGTCCATCCTGATCGACCGCAACGGAAGAAAGGCGTATGTCTTCAGTGCGATTGCCAACAGCATATCGGTCATCGACATCGCAGCGGAAGCGGTCGCGGCGACGGTCGCCACCGAGTCGGGGCCGGTGAGGGGACAGTTCAACAGGGCAGGAAGCCGTCTCTACGTGCTCCACCGGGATTCCCCCTTTTTGACCGTCGTGGATCCGCTTACCTTGTCTACCGTGCGAAGGATCAACGTAGGCGCCGGCGGAGCCGCCCTTAAAGTCGACCAGCGCACGGACCTCGTGTACCTTGCGAAACGGTTCACCGGCGAAATAGACGTCTTCGATCCGTTTTCCTTCCTTCCCGTCGATTTCCTGCAGGGGGCAGGCGAAGTGTCGTACATGACGATCGACGGGGACGGGAACAGGCTCCTTTCCGTACTCCCTGAGAGCGGCCGCCTCAGGATTTTGCAGCTTGTCGGGAAGGGGACGGCGGCGGAGATCGACGTCGGCGAAGACCCTTACCAGGCGGCGGTCATGGGGGAGAAGTAGCGTTGTGGAATCGCGCGCCCTCCTTGTTTTCCTTTCGCTGATGGCTGTCTCTGGTCTCATCGCCGGAACGTGCTCGGCTGAGGGCTTGAGCGGGTACCTCGAGGCCGGCATCAACAGGACCGACACCACGAACGTGGATGCCGCGGGCCAGTCCGCCAGGACAAGCGCCGATTCCTTCACGCAAAAGTACAGCATCACCCTGGACAGAAAGATCTATCCCAACCTGGGACTTCTTGCGGGAGGTTTGTTCGAGAAGCAGGATTCGGCTTTCGAATCGGGCGGTGTGGAGACCGATTCGACGAGCACCCGCATCAGGCCGTTCGTCGGCCTCAATTTCCGCACCCCGCTCTATTCCGCCGACGCGGGATACAACCGAAGCGAGGAGAAACGGAAGACTTCCGGGCTTGCGCCGTTCGCGACGGTGAGGGAAACCTGGTCTTCCGCGTTCCAGTGGAAGCCGGACGGGTTTCCCGACGTCAAGCTTGAGTATTTCCGGACCGACAATTTCGACAAGGAACGCCGGGTCACGGACACGACCGACAGCCGGTTCGGGGTTACTTCCCAATACCGTCCGGTCACCCCGCTGTTCCTGCGCTACCAGCTTTCCGTGGGGGACCGCGAGGACCGCCTGACCGACACGACCGTCGAAGACGTAAACCATACGGGGAAGATCGTGTATTCCGACCGGTTGTGGCAGCGCCGCGTTTCCGTGAATTCCGATTACAGCTTCGTTCGCGATGAAGTGAGAACCGCCGTCGGCGGTGGTGGGGAAGTGGGGTTCCGCATCTTCTTCGCAACGGGCCTGTCCGGCATAAGCAATACCCCGGAAAACGTCCGGCTCGAAACGAATACGCTCCTCACCAACGGCGACCTGGTCGCAAGCGCCGGAATCGATCTCGGCCTCCCGTCCGCGGGCGAAGATGCGAATCAGAGGAACATGGGACTGGACTTCGGCGCCGATACGGAAGTCAACACCATGCTCGTGACGGTCGTTGCGGGCGGCCAGGACGCCGCCGAGGTCGCCGACTCGTTTTCCTGGAGGATCTATACCAGTTCCAACAACCAGGACTGGGTATTGCGCCAGACCGTTTCTCCCGCGACGTTCAACGCCTTTCTCCAGCGGTTCGAGATACGTTTCTTAAACGTCACGGCGCGGTTCATCAAGGTTGTCGTCTCGCCCCTGTCGCTTGCGACACCGAACGCCACCAGGTTCCCGGATATCCTGGTCACGGAGCTCCAGGCGGAAGTCCGAAGGCCGGCGTCCGAAATCACGGGCAAAACCGTCTCGACCTCTCACCTGTACAACCTGGATATCCGGACCCGGATCCTCGATTCGCCCTCCCTTTACCACGAGTTTTCCTATTTTTTGAGAAAGGCGGAGCCGTCCCCGTCCATCTACACGGTTTCCAACGGGCTGGCGTACCAGCAGCAGTACTCGAGGGTATTCTCGGGGAGGGCGCGGATTTCGCGTGAAGACGGAAAGGAGAGGGCGGGCACCAGGGTAGCCTACTTGTACACCGCCTCGGTGGCGGCAGTGCCCTACGATACGCTGCGGCACAGCCTGGTCTTCAGCGGAAGCGATGAAACGACGGCGGGAAGCAACAGCACCGCCAATTCCCTGTATCTCTACAACAGCGCAAGATTGTACGAAGGGATCGACGCGAACCTCGGAGGAGGGGCGAGCCGGTCGATTTCGGGCACGGGGAGGAGGACGGACCAGACCCAGGTCAACGCGAGCGCGACCCTGGTTCCGCATCCGGTTGCCGTCTTCAACCTGGGCTTCACCGATTCCTCGGCGAAAACGAAAGGCGGGGAGACGATCGGCGAAAGGAAGGACATCACCCGGTCGTGGGAGGCCAATGCGGGGTTGACGCCCGTCCGGACCATTTATTTGTTCGGTTCCTACCGGATAGAGCACCGGGACGAGGGGGGCGAAAAAAGCGACAGGCGCATCAGGAACTACACCGCCAACTGGGCGCCGTTCCCGGACGGGACATTGCACCTGAACTTCTTTTACAACGAAACCGTACGGCCGGAGGACAACTCGCGGGAGAGGTCCGTCATCCCGAGCTTGCGATGGAACATCTCGTCGCGATCGTACCTCGACATTTCATACCAGGACCTGAAGACCGTAGGTCCTGCGCTGTCCACCGCAACGAAGTCATACGGCGGGACGTTCCATGTGGGGTTCTAAACCCGCATGATGAATGCGGGCCGGCCTGAGGCGGGCAGTGTAATATTAATGGGGGGAGGACCCGGATCATGAAAGAAAAGCCGATGCGGCGCCTGAGGGCGGTCTTTCTGTTTCTGCTCGTCGCGACGGGGTGCGCCGGGACGTCGCATAACGTGTTCCGGGATCCGAACATGGATTTCGGATCCATCCAGGCCGTGGCCGTCCTGCCGTTCACGAACCTTACGAGGGAGCAGCTTGCGGCCGACAGGGTGCGCGACGTCTTCATGACGATGCTCCAGGCGACGGGCGGCCTCTACGTCATCCCTCCCGGGGAAGTGTCGCGCGGAATTTCCCGGGCCAATGTGGAGCGTCCGGCGACGCCCACCGCCGAGGAGATCGTCAAGTTCGCCAAGAACCTGAACGCGGACGTGGTGATAACCGGAACGGTCTCGGAATACGGCGAAGTGAGGTCCGGATCGACAAGTGCGAACGTCATCTCGGTGAGCCTCCAGATGATGGAAGCGCAGACGGGAAAGGTGGTCTGGACGGCGGCGACCACCAAGGGGGGGGTGACGACGGCGGACCGCCTTTTCGGCGGGGGCGGAGAACCGATGAATTTCGTGACGCAGAAGGCGGTGGAAGAACTGCTTGACAAACTTTTCGGCAAGTAAATACCCCGTCGTCATATTCATCGGGTTGCTTGCGTTTTCGGGTTGCGCCGCTTCTCCCGTGAAAACGGGAGCCCCCGCCGGCGACTTCCGGATTGCGGTAATGCCGATGGAAAACCTGTCGGGAACGTCCGTTCCGCTCAAGGGGATCGAGAAATCCCTGAAGGAGGGATTGCGGTCGAAAGGCTTCCTTCTCCTGGATGACGATTCGATGGAAAAATTCATGGAGAGGCACCGGGTCCGGTACGCCGGCGGGCTGACCGAAGCCCTTGGAAAGGATTTCCTTTCCGAGACAGGGACGAAAGCCGTCCTTTTCGTCTCGCTCGACCAATACGATGAGGCGGCGCCGCCGAAAATGGCCTTGACGGCGAGGCTGGTTTCCACCGCAGGGATGCCGGCGGTCCTCTGGATGGAAGGCGTGGCGATGGCGGGAAACGATGCTCCGGGCTTCCTTCTTCTCGGCATGATCAATGATCCATGGGCGCTGTGGAACAAGGTCAGGGACGAAGTCGTCGATTCACTTGCGGATCGGCTTGCGGGAAAAAATCCGCGAAGCGTTCCGCAAGGCGCGTTAGCCCTTGAAAAGCATGAAGAGGAGATGGACAAGTATCGGCCGAAGGATATCTTCAGGGGACTCGGGAACCGTGCATTCGAAGGAGAAAAAAAGTCGATCGCCGTCCTTCCCCTTGCGAACGACAGCACACGGAGAAACGCAGGCGACATCATGGCCCTGCATTTGGTGAGAAGACTTTCGGAGCATGGATCTTTCGAAGTTTCGGAGCCAGGTGTGGTGAGGCAGGCATTGCTCATGTCGAGGACGATCATGGAAGGGGGCCTGTCCATCCCCCAGGCGGACCTGCTGCGTGAAATGCTCGGTGTCGATCTGGTCATGTCGGGTAACGTTTACGAGTACGACGATTATAGCGGCCCGGGAGGGAATCCGAAGGTTAACTTTACGGTCCGCATATACGACACGAAAACAAGGCAGGTCGTATGGTCGTCGATAAGTTTCAACCGCGGCGACGACCGGGTGATCTTCTTCAACCAGGGGAGAGTCAATACCGCATATGCGCTGGCATCCGGCATGACGCGCGCCGTGGTCGAGAGGATGATGGACGAGGACGGGAATGCGGCGGAAACTTTCTGAAGCCCGGAGCGTCGCTGATCCGGGTGAAATATTTATTTTCCGAAGAATTTATTTCAATACCGAGAATCATTCTTTGTTAAAATGCACACAGTCGACAATCCCGGGTATCCCACGGAAGGCAATGACATGAGAAAAATATGTTTCCTGTTGACGATCGTGGTGTGTTTCCTGGCATTCGCCGCGATCGAAGGGGGCGCCGCAGACCCGAAGCTGCCTGAAATCGGCGGAAAACCAGCCCTTGCCTCGGTCAACGGCGAGCCGGTCACTCTCCATGAATTCTACAACGTGCTTGCATCCATTCACGAAGGAGTGTCCGACAATTCGGCGAAGGCGCACTCCAGCCCGTCGGCGATACTGGAACGGATAATAAACGCGAAGCTCATCCTGCAGGAAGCGCGGAATATAGGCCTGGACTCATTGACGGAGGTGACGGCGGCGGTAAAGGCTTACGAGGAAGAGTCGTTGAGAGGAATGTTGTACGGAGAACGGGTTAAAAACGTGAAGAAGGGGGACAAGAAGGAAATCGACAGGCTTTACCGCGAAACAGTCAAGGAGGTCAAGGTCAAGTCCGTGCTCATGGAGAAAGAGGAGACAGGAAAGCGGCTGGAAGCCGAGGTGAAGTCCGGAAGGGATTTCGAATCCGCCGCGAAACGGATGCTCGACGCCGGAGAGGCGAAAGGGAGCCTGGAAGGCAGGTACATGAAATTCGAATCGTTGTCTCCCGATGTGGCGGCCGCCGTTTCTTCCATGAAGGCCGGCGAAATAAGCCCTCTGATAAAGGTGGGGAACCATTACTCGATGCTCAAGTTCGAGGGGGTACGTTACCCTGACGATCCGGCGGCGAAAGAGAAGGCCGGAATGGAAGCCTTGAAGGCAAAAAGGGTCGTCGTTCTCGGCAAATACTCGGAAGAGCTCAAGAAAAAATATGTGAAGGTGAACGGTAAGATCCTCGATGGCCTCGATTACGACTCGATTCAGCCGGGGTTCGAAAAACTGCTCGAGGACAAGCGCGTCGTGGCGAAGGTGAAGGGAGAGGCGCCCGTCACGGTGGCCGACCTTACGACGGCGCTTCAGCGGAAATTCTTTCACGGTGCGGAAAAGGCGGCGGAGAAAAAGAAAATAAACAAAAGGAAACCTGTTGTCCTCGACGAGATCCTCGCAAGGCGGGTCGCGCTCAAGGAGGCGAGACTGAAAAAACTGGACCGGGCGGAGTTTTTTAAGACCCGGGTCGATGGCTACAGGAACGAACTGGTGTTCGGGACGTTCGTCAGGAAAGCGATCGACCCGGAAATCAAGGTGGACGAAGCGGAAATCAGGGAGTACCTGAAGGGTCATATCGCGGAATACACGACTCCGGAGATGATGCGGATGGACAGCATCGCCTTTCACAAGAGGGCGGATGCGGAGGACGCTGTCGAAAAGCTGCGGAAGGGCGCGGATTTCATTTGGACGAAAGAGAACGCCGACGGCAGGGTGGATCCGGCCAAGGCGGAAAACCTGCTTCGATTCGGCGGGACGATGATCGTGACGGAATTGCCGGAAGGAGCGCGAAAGGCGGTCTCGGGGGCGACCGGCGGGGATTTCCGGATTTATTCGGAAGCGGAAGGACCCGCTTACGTGTTGTACGTCCGTGAAGTTTTTCCCCCGCAGCCGCAGAAATACGAATCGGTTAAAGACGGCATCCGGCAGAAATTGTTCCTCGATAAACGCCAACGGACGCTTCGGGATTGGGAAGAGAAGCTGAGGAAGGCATCGGAAGTGAAGATTTATGCCACCGGCGACAAGCTCGACAGGATCGTGAAACCCCTCGCCAGGTAGCGCAACGCCATCGACCCGGGAGTGCGTATGAGGACAGCCTTTCGAAAAAGGATTTTGACCATCCTTGGAATTTTCCTGCTCCTTGGAGGGGCTGCGGCACTTTTCCACCAGGGTTCCTCGTGGGCGCAGCAACGGAAGTTCGAGCGGAAGGGATGTCTCGATTGCCACAAGAAGTTCGCGGACAAGTATCTCTCGATGAAGGACGTCCACGCCGTCGTCAAGCAGGGGAAGTGCGAGGACTGCCATCTTCGTCACGGGATCGTCCCCAAGCTCCTCCTCAAAAAGGAAGGGAACGAGATCTGCTACGCATGCCACGCGAAGGAAAAGGTCGGGTTGAACCGCCCCAAGGTCCACACGGCGTTGAAAACCGGCAAATGCACCTCCTGCCACAACCCGCACGCCTCCCAGGGAAGCCACCTGCTGAAAGCGGAAGGATCGGAAGCCTGCTTCCAGTGCCACAAGAAAGAGGCGTACACGCAGAATGTGAAGCATGCCGTGCTCGAAAAGGAGGGGTGCCGCGCCTGCCACAATCCGCACGGCTCCGGCGAGAACGACCTGCTCGTGAAGGCGAAGACGCCTCTTTGCCTTTCCTGCCACGACGCGGGAAAGGGGGGATTCAGGAAAGCGCACGGGAACTATCCCGTGGAGTCCGCCTCCTGCACAGGTTGCCACGACCCGCACTCCTCTTCCCGGCCGAAGCTGATGAAAGCGAGCGCCCACAACCCCGTCGTCGAAAAAAGCTGTGATGCATGCCATCCGTCACCGACGTCCGAAAAGCCCTTCGCGGCGACGGAGAAGGGGAGCAAGCTCTGCTACCAGTGCCATGACGAGGCGAAGCTGAAGGCGGACGGAACGGTGCTGCACAATCCCTTCAAGGAGGGCGAGTGCACATCCTGCCACGATCCCCATTCTTCCGTAAACCCGAAACTCCTTGCCAGGAAAGGGAACGGGCTCTGCGTGGAATGCCACGCCGAAAAGGGGAAAACGGTTTCGAGGCCCCACGCCGCGGTCGATAAAGGGAAGGGGTGCCTTTCCTGCCATAAGCCCCACGCAGCGAAGAACAAGGGACTTCTTTCCGCAGGGGTAGGGGAACTTTGCTATTCCTGCCATGCGAAGGTCAGGACTGCTGAGAAAGCGAAAACACGGCACGAGCCGTTCGCCAAGGGGGATTGCGCATCCTGCCACGATTCGCACGGGTCGGATCTTCCGGCGATCCTCAAAGACCGGACCGACAAGGTCTGTTACGGGTGCCACTCCGACTCGGAGTCGAACTTCCTCAAGCGAAACATCCACCGGCCGGTAATGATAGGCAACTGCACAGCGTGCCACTTCGCGCACGGATCGGAGGAAAAGAAACTGGTGCGCAAGGCCGGATCCGCCCTCTGTGCGAACTGCCACGGAGACCTGATGAAAGAGGTCGCCGGGGGCACGGTCCACGACCCCTTCAAGGGCGGGGAATGCCTGACCTGCCACGATCCTCACGCGTCGAACATCGCGGGGATGATCGTCGCGAAGCAGGACAAGGTATGCTTCGAGTGCCACTCGGACCTGAAGGACGGGTTGAAAGCCGGGAAAAGCGGGCATAAGCCGGTATCGGGCGGAGAGTGCACAAAATGCCACAGCCCGCACAAGTCGAAGCTTTCGAAGCTTCTGCTCGTGGAATCTCCCGATCTGTGCCTTACCTGCCACAGGAATCTGAAGGAGAAGATGCAGAAGGAAAAGGGCCACTCCCCGGCCGTACGCGACTGCCTGCGGTGCCATGCCTCTCACTACTCCGGCCAGGCGGCTCTCCTGTCGCAGCCCGTGCAGGCGCTGTGCGGCGAGTGCCACAATGTGAAGGATGCGTCCTTCGGCAAGGCGCATCTGAATATAGACCCGGCGGCGATCGACTGCCGCAGTTGCCACGATCCGCACGCTTCGAAGGACCCCAAGTTCTTCAAGGAAAATGTGCACGCGCCTTTCGCCGGCCGGTCCTGCGACGAATGCCATATCGCGGAAAAGCGATGACAGAGGAGAAGACATGACGCTTCGAACCAAATTCGCACTGGTTCTCCTTGCGATCGTATCCCTGGGGGCGGTCTCCCTGTCGCACTCCCAGGACAAGTTCCGCCTCAAGCCGGGGGCGAAAGGTAAAGTCTGCGTGACCTGCCACGAAACCTTCAAGGACAAGCTTAAGCTCCCGTTTCTCCACACGCCGGTAAAGAAGGGAGATTGCTCCGACTGCCACAATCCGCACACTTCCACCCATGGAAAGCTCCTTGCGGACGACGTGAAGAAGATCTGTTTTTCCTGCCACGACGGGATCGTTCCGGACAAGGCGCCGAGCGCCCACAGGCCGGCGGTCGAGGGGAATTGCGTAAAATGCCATGACCCCCATGCGGCCGCGAACAGGAACAACCTTCTGCGGGCGGGCAACGAGCTGTGCTTCGGCTGCCATGAAAGCGTCGCGAAGGCGGTGGCCGGGAACAAATTCAAGCACAGTCCCGTGGAGAAGGGATGCCTCAACTGCCATAACCCCCATGCGTCATCTAATGCCCGGGCATTGCTCAAGGAAGACGTCCCGGGCATATGCGTCAAATGCCACAGGACGGAAACCCCATCCTTCGGAAAGCAGCATATGGGATATCCCGTGGCGAAATCGCGGTGCACATCGTGCCACGACCCGCACGGGTCCGGCAGCCGGGGGATGTTCCTCGGGAAAGGGCACCAGCCGGTCGTCAATAAAATGTGCAGCCAGTGCCACCAGGATGCGGCTTCCCCCGATGCGCTGAAGACCAGGAAGGCCGGGTACGAACTTTGCCGGGGATGCCACAACAACATGATGAACGAGACGTTCGGCAGGAACCGGATGCACTGGCCCGTGCTTGACAGGAACTCATGCGGGAATTGCCACAACCCGCACGCCTCGAAGGAAAGCGCACTTCTTAAAGGCCCCCAACTGGCCCTGTGCGGCGAATGCCACCGCGATACCATCGAGAAGCAGGAGAAATCCCTCACAAAGCACAAGCCCGTTCAGGAGGGTAACTGCACCAAGTGCCACAGGCCGCACTCATCCAATTCCGTTTTCCTTATGGACAACGCGAGCACGATCAACGTGTGCGGCGCGTGCCACGACTGGCAGAAGCACTCAAGCCATCCCATCGGCGAAAAGGTGGTCGACAAGCGGAACAGGAATCTCGGCATGGATTGCGAGAGCTGCCACAGCAACCACGGCTCCGGGCACAAGCGGTTCGTGCATTACGACATAAAGATGGATCTTTGCGTTCAGTGCCACGAGAAATACAAGAGGTGACCAGGATGCGGAATATACCGAAAGCGGCCCTGTTCGCGGCGGTGCTCCTTGCCGCGGGCGCCGACGGCCATGCCGCGGAGGCCGTCAAATTCAGGATGAACGCTCCAGTTTACGTGGACGGCAAGGGAGCGGGGATCAAGCTTCCCGAAGGCGTCGGCTGCAGGGGCGGATCCCTGCTTGTAGCCGATACCGGGAACGGCCGGATCCTGCGGTACGCGATGTCGGAAGGGAGCTGGACCCCGGGAGCCGAAATCGTTCTGCCCCAATTGCCCAATCCCATCCGGGCGGAGGCGAATTCCAGGGGTGAGATCTTCGTTCTCGACGGGAAGGTGCGCAGGATCGCCCGCATTTCTCCCTCGGGCGAGTTCCAGGGGTACATCGCCGTTTCGGGCGATGTCCAAGGCGCTGTCGTGCCGAGGAGCTTCCGGATCGATAAAAACGACAACCTCTTCGTTCTCGACGTGTTTTCAGCCCGGATACTGGTGCTCGATCCCGCGGGCAAGATGCAGCGCCAGATCCCGTTCCCGAAGGAGTACGGTTTCTTCTCCGATCTTGCCGTCGATTCGGGCGGGAACATCCTCCTGGTAGACAGCGTGCAGGGGAGAGTGTACAAGGCGGCGAAAGATTCCGCGGCCGTTTTGCCGTTATCGGCCAGCCTGAAGGAGGACGCGTATTTCCCGGTTTCGATCGCCGCGGACGGGAGGGGCAACATCTACCTGGTGGACCAGAACGGCGGCGGCATTCTTATCCTCGGGCAAGACGGCGCAGTGCGCGGACGGCGTTTGAGCATGGGATGGAAAGACGGCTTTCTCCGCTACCCCGCACACATGTGCGTCAACGAAATCGGCAACGTCTTCATCGCGGACCGTGGGAACAACCGGGTCGAGGCGTTCACGATCGTCGAGTAGGGGAGGTGCTATGCACGCCTCGCGGGGTACCCCGCGAGGGGCACCCCGCGAGGCGGCTCGCTCCTCCACTGCGAGTTGCAGTCGTTAATAGCCTGAGCGCTTAGTTCGTCGATACATAGGACTGGCCGTCGTCGGTCGCGGTTTTTCCCCGCCCCATGTTCTGTGGAACGGTCACGCGGACCGATCCCGTGCACGATCCTCCGTTATTGTCCTCCGCCACGAAGTCGACCCTGTAAACCCTTCCGTTCCCGCTTCCCGACCGTTCCGCGCGCAACAGCGCCTTATCTCCCTGCAAGACGGCATCCGGACCCGTGTCTCCGTCCCCGAGGCCGTTCACCGGCTCGTCCTGCATGACGCCTGTTACGGTAATTTTCACGGAATCGTTGTTGGAATCGTTTACACCCGTGATTCCGACCTCGACGAGCTTGTGGTTCGGCGGCCAGAGAAGTTCCGGATTCGCACGGGCAAGGTTGCATACCGGAGGATCGTTGATGTTGAGAATCGCGACCGTAACCGTGTCCGGGATGCTTTCGGCAGCCCCGTCGCTCGTGACGAGACTGAACGCCAGCGTGGCGCCTCCCGGCCCCGTGAGCGGCGCCGTGAAGGATGGATAAGCGCTTTGGATATCCGTCAAGACGACGGCCGGTCCGCCGGTCTGCGTCCAGCGATAGGCCAGGGAATCCCCGTCCGGATCGGCGCCTGAGCCGTTCAGCGTAACTTCACTGCCTTCGTTGACGGTCATGTCCGCGCCCGCGTCGGCAGTCGGGACGTGGTTGACCTGTTCGACGGTTACGACGACGTTTTCCGTATCGGAGAGCTCGCCGTCCGAAACGGTGAGCTGGAACGCCAACACGGCCCGCCCTCCGATGCCGCCGGGAACCGATGGCGCCATGAAAGATACGGATTCGGAATCTCCGTCGGCGATCGCCACCGCAGGCCCGCCGGTCTGTACCCATCGATACGAGACGGTATCTCCGTCGGGATCGTAGCTATGGGTTCCCGAGAGCGTCACGACGGCGTCTTCGTTCACGGTCTGGTCGCCGCCGGTTTCGGCCACGGGGGAGTGATTGACGTTTACGACGGTGATATTGACCGTATCCGATGTCGACAGGCCCCCGCCGCTCACCGACAACCGGAACGTTACGACTTGAGATCCGAAGCCTCCTTCAAGCGACGGAACGAAAATGGAAGGGGACGGAATCGCCGGATCGCTCAACGCCGCGGGCGGCCCTGCAAGCTGGATCCATTCATACACCGTTCCGAAGCTCGCCGCGCTGCCTATGGATACCTCACCGCTGTTTTCGGCAGCCGTCTGGTCCTGGCCGGCCTCCGCCCTCAGAATCAGCAATGTGGCGGTGACATCAGGAGCCTCGTAATTCGAACTTGCAAGCGATGCGACTAAGGTATGGCTGCCCGCTTCCGCCGGAGCCGCCGGCAGGCCGTCATATGTCATATCGACGAAACCCGCTCCGGGAGGATCGGTGGAGGCGGTGACGGGTTTGGGAGAGCCGTCGTAAACCTGGGCAAGGCCGGCCAATGAAATCGTCGCCGTTGCCTTCGCGATGTCGAAGAATTGTGCCGACTCAGGCGCGGGGTTGTAATTGGCGTCTCCCGCCTGGTATGCGGTCACGGTGCATGAGCCCGCCCCCGTTATGGCGACAGTGTTCCCGGAGACGGTGCAGCTTCCGCTCGCGGCGAATGTAACGGGAAGGTTCGATGAAGAGGTCGCGGTTACGTTGAAGTCCGGGGCTCCGAATGCCTTGTCCGCCAAAGGACCGAAGTTTATCGCCTGGCTTCCTTTCAGGACGTTGATCGAAACGACCTTGAATGTGGCGATATAGTTCGCGGTGTCCACCGGCGCGAAATCGACCCTCAGACTCTGCGACGTGCCGGCATCGAGCACCGTTCCGGCGGACGGCGCATAGGTGAAGGCGCCGGGAACGTCGGCGGAAGCGTTCATCTGAAGGCTGCTCAACGGAGTCGGGTAGACGATGTCCGCCGGGTTGTTCCAGGAAATCGCCGGAACGGCCATCCCTATTATGTTCAGCACGCCGCCGGCATTCGGGCCCGCATAGTTCGGATCGGCCAGGGACGCCACGACCGCATAGCTGCCGGGGTTTATCGGCGGAGATGCGGAGCCGTCGTATGTCACCGAGACGGCGATCCCCGGCGGGTTCGTGGTTACGGTTGCCTGCTTCGGCGTGCCGTCGTAGTTCCGGGTCAGGTTGCTCAACGTGATCGTGGCGGGCCACGGGTTGACGATCAGTACGCCGTTCCCGACGCCTGGTTTGAATGTAGGGCCGCCGCTGTACCTGGCTTCCATAGTGTAGATGCCCGCAGGCGTGCCGGCGGGAAGGATAGTATAAGTCGTGGCGATTCCCCCGGAAACCGGCGGCGAGGTTATCGGCCCCAACACGGTGGATGACGCGTTCCTAACCGTGAAGACCACGTTTCCTTCGTTCACCTGTCCGGCGGAGGAACTGATCGCGGCCGTCAGGTAAATCACCTGGTTATATGGTTGGTAGGTTTTCGTCACGTCCGTCACGACCGTCAGTGTGGACGTGTCGACGCTCCAGTTGAAGCTCGATACGGCGGGCGATGGATCGGCGTTGCCCGCCGCGTCCTTTGCCCTTGCCTGGAAGGTATGGGGCCCCGAAGCGAGACCGATGTAGCTTTTAGGGCTTGAACACGCTGAAAACGTTTCCCCGTCAAGGCTGCAATCGAACGTGCCGCCGGCTTCGGTCGAGCGGAACGTGAAGGTCGCGCTCAGCAGGTTGGCCGGATCGGCCGGGCCGCTGTCGATGATCGTGTCCGGCGCAACCGTGTCGATCGTCCAGGAGAAAGCTGCGGGAGTCGGATCGATCTTGCCCGCTCCGTCGATCGCCCTGACGGAGAACGAGTGGCTGCCGTCCTGCAAGCCGGACCAGGTTGCCGGGCTCGAACAGGGCGCAAAAACGGCGGCATCGAGGCTGCACTCGAAGCTGGATCCCGCCTTGGTCCCGGTGAAATAGAATGCGGCGCTGCCGCTGCCGGAAATAGCCGGGGGACTTATCGTAATGAAAGTATCGGGGAAGTTGTTCACCGTCCAGGTAAAAACGGCGGGCGAAGCGTCGGTGTTGCCTGCCGGATCCTTTGCGCGCACCTGGAAGTTGTGGCCGCCGTCCGCCAGTCCGGAATACGATTTCGGGCTGGTGCAGGCGGTAAACGGCCCGCCGTCGATCCCGCACTCGAACGTGCTTCCGCTCTCGGTCGCGCGGAACGTAAAGGCGGCGGTATCTCCTCCCGGCGATGGAGGAGCGGTGTCGATAATCGTGTCGGGAGGCGTCGTATCGACCGTCCATGTGCGGATCGCCGGATCCGGGTCCGCGTTTCCCGAACCGTCGGTCGCCCGGACCGAGAAAGTGTGGCTGCCTTCCGTCAAGCCGCCGTAGCTCGCGGAGCGGGTGTTGCAGGCGGCTTCCGCGCCGCCGTCCAGGCTGCACAGGAACGTGCTGCCGGGTTCCGTCGCATGGAAAGTGAAAGTCGCCGATGTCGTATTTACGCTCCCCGAAGGCCCGCTGTCGATGATCGTATCCGGCGGGGCCGTATCGGTTCCGGGAGCCTCGCAATAACCCATGTCCGCGATGGCCGTCCCGTTCCCGTCTCCGTCCAGTACGCGGGGGCCGCCGTAAAGATCGACTGCCGGAACCCATTCATATCCCGAGTCGTAGAAAGAGTTAAGCCCCTTGTCTACGGCGGGCGATAACAGGGAAGCGGTCTTCAGCGGGACGTAATCCACCGTGTCCGAATATATTTCCGTGAAGAGGTGGGATGGGTAGCAGTCCGTGAAGATGCACCCCGCGATGCCCGTCGCCGGACTGGATGAACTGGAAGCGCGCCCGTTCGTCGTGTAATTGTCCCAATCGGTGGAATCGAGCAGCCCTGCGGTCGAGATGTCTCCGCCGCTGGACAACGCACCTCCCGAGTAAGCTCCGTTGTAGAAAAACATGTTGTTCCGGAGTGTCGCCTGGGCGGCGTTGCCGGTGCCGGACTGGTAAATCCCCCACCTGCCCCATGCCACGTCCGCGGCGGCTCCGTTGCCGGTTACCAGGTTGTTGATCATGGATGCCACGGCATTGGTTCCGGATCCGGAAGCCCGCGTTATCCCGTTCCATCCGTTTCCGTGAATCGTGTTGTTGACGATGTACGTCGGGCCCGACCCGTTGGAAATGTCGATGCCGCCCCTGGCGTTGTTCCTGATCAGGTTGTTGGTTATCCAGGTGCGCGGATTTCCCGATCCTACCGCGATGCCGGCGGACCCTGCGGCCGAAGGCGTGCCGATTTCCTGCAGGAAATTCCCGTCGATGGATATGTCCCAGTTGGAGTTTCCGGTTGCGCCGCTAAGCGAAATCCCTCTGTGGACGCTGCTTCCCTTCACAGTGAAGCCGGTTATCGTTATGTATTTCGAATTGGTCAATGTGAAACCGACGGAATTCAGGACTTTCGGGGCAACGATGACGGGTCCGTACGGCGCTTCGAGCGTGATCCTCTGCGATTCGTCGGCCGCGGCGGTATTTTTCGTTACGAGGTTTACGAACTCGTCGTACGTTCCGGGGAGCACTTCGATCGTGCAGGGTCCGGGGTTGGGCAGATAGGTGACGGCGGACTGTATCGTCTTGAAGGTGCTCGCGTCCAGGTTGTCCGCGGGGATCGAAGGATCGACCGTAAAGGGGCATGCGAGAGGCGCAGGAGGCTCGGGATTGTAAAAGATGGAGTACGAGACGACGTTTATTTCGCCGTCCAGAACATCGACCACGTGTTCCCCGGAGATGGAATTGCCCTGGCGGACATATACGGAGACGAAATTTCCCGAATCGTCGGTTGTTGCGATATCCATCCCCGGCGTTGTTGTGCCGTCGCCCTTCATGACCTTCCCGTCGGGTCGCGTCACACGGACGTATACGTCGCAGCGCGGCTGGAAGCCCGTGCCGGTTATGTAGACATCTTCGCCGGGCTGGTATTCGTACTTGTCGGTGCGGATCGCTTCGCTTCCCGTCGGCCCGCAGAAGATGCCTGTCTGTGCGTGCGCTGTTGCAACCGACAGAAAGAGAAGTACGAGGCACAAGGGCATGACCGGGTCTGTCCACCCCCGTCGCTTTCGTTTCGACATGGCATGATCCAATCCGGTGAACGTTCCCATCTGCATCCCCCTTCATGAATGAAAAAGCGAAGTAACTCGCGGCAGTTAAAACTTCAGGACCAGCGGAAACAGCAAGATGCATACCCGGGAACGATGTCCCGCCTGGAGCCGATATTTTAGGGAAAGAAGGGAAGTTATTTTCCTTTGACAAATCAGGCCGTTCGCTTTGCCTGAACGGACTTCATCTATAGATGCCAAGCCTTAAATATAATGATTACGATTGCATACACGCTCCCGGATCGTTCCGGCGGGAAGAACCGTAAACCCCGTATGAGGGGGACTGCATGGAAGGGCGAAAGAAAATACTCGGGCGGGATGCGATCCGACCGGAACTATTGGGTGATTTTCCCCAGTGGATCGGGGAATTCCCCCAAAACAGCTTCTATTTCGTTATTGGAAATGCAGGCCACCTGCCGTACGGCCGCCTGATAAAAAGCCAGGTTCAATAACGGATCATCACCCGCACGACAACGATATCGGCGATGTTCGGCGCTCCCCTGGTCAGTACGTACGACATCGACGAGCTTACGAACAAGGTCTTCTCGCCATCTGTGATGCGTGCGCGCAAAACGTAGATGTGCGACGGATCGATCCGCGAAGGGTCGTACGGAATCCGGAAGGTGACGGGCAACTTTATTCCTGCGGGCCAGATCGACTCTTCTCCCAATAACGCCTTCGTCGGATCCTTCTGCGATAAATCGATAAGTTCGACGTGGACCATAGCCGTTCGGGGAAGATCGGCGCGTTCGCGACAGTTGACCGTTCCCGAAACGATAGGCCATCCCTGCATGGATTGCGGATCCTTTCCCGGTCGTGGGAACGAATTCGCGGTATTCCATTCAGACATGACGAGGCACAGGACGGCAAACACACAGGTAAGCAACGACCTTTTCATAATACGCTCATACCTTCCGAATCGTCTGTTTACATGGCCATCATAAATGATAGCCCACCGGTACAGCAATAAATGTTCCTGGCAACTTATCGGCACACGTATTGCTGAATTATGGACATGCGTGAAGTTAAGGCGCGGGAATGCTTATATTTCGCAGTGGATTATCTATCCTTGTCGTTAATTTCACCAGGTGAGACGGTGTTCTCACCGTGTATACAAAGTATATACAAGTGGTCGTAAAACCACCAAAAAAGGAGGTAACACATGTTGCGCGCGTTGCTGAAAACTGTCCTGGCGTTTTCGATTTTTCTACCGGCGTTATCGTCGTTGCCATGCCATGCTGCGCTGACGCCGGGGCAGGACATCGTCGGATCGAGCTTTACATCCGATGCGACGAAGTATTATTTCAATTTACAGCTGGCAGGAGCGCCCGGGGGTACCGGGGCGGACGATTACGCGAATTCGTATGGGATCTATTTCATCGGGGGGGCGCCGAACCCTCCAGGCAACCAGGGGGAATATTTCGGCGTTTCGACCGCCCTTGGCGAGAATATCGATGCCTACACGTACGTCAACTATACACTTGGAGGAAATACAAATTCCATAGTGTACGGCAAGTACAAGGGACTCCTTGAAAACGGGACGTTCGATTCCCCCAATTTCAGTCCGATGCCCACTTTCTCGGCGAACGGAAGCAGCCTGACCTGGACGATCGGCAAGGATCAACTGGCATCCTCTTTTTCCTGGCTGGGCGCGACGTTCGGCACCGGCGGAACCTTCTACGACAAATCGAGCGTGGCCGCGACCCCGATCCCAAACGCGGTGTGGCTCTTCGGGTCCGGCGTCGTGGCTCTCGTAGGCATCAAAAGGAGGAGACGAAAGGCATAAGCGCCTTCGATGCCACCTGGTGAAGTGGGGAATGGTGGGCGCTACAGGATTTGAACCTGTGACTTCCACCGTGTGAAGGTGGCACTCTACCGCTGAGTTAAGCGCCCGTCCAGGATGTTCATTCTACTTGGGAGGCGATGCCCGTTCAACAAGATACTTGAACACAAATCAAGGACACAAATCATAAACACAAAAACAGGGACGTTCTTTAAAAGTCCGGCGGGGGGACGGTCCGGTTTCCCGTCCCCCTGCGTTAGCTTGATTGCACGTTTGTTGCTTGCGAGTTTTTAAGAACGTCCCTGTTTTTTAGAATGAGAGCCGGACGCCGACGTACGGCCCCTTCAGCTTGAGCTTGGCGACGATGTCGTCATCGTCGATCTTCAAGTCGATGATGCGGTAACCGCCCTGCACGCTTACGAACGGAACCGGAGAGAAGGAAACGAATCCGTCGCCCTCGAAGAGGTGGTTGCCCGAGTAGGACACGCCGGTCACACGCGCATCGGCGCGGACCATATTTTTAAGGAAGCCGGCGCCCGCACCGAGCCCAATCATGGGGATCGGCGCCTTGAAGTCCTTCGTCTGCGTCTGGGCGCTGCTCCGAAGCTCGACCTTCCCGTCGACGTACTTGACCTTCAGGATGAGACCGAGGTTGAAGTTTGCGACGGCGACGTTCGGGCGAACGATGTCGAACTGGAACTCGCCATCCGCCATCTTCAGCTCAAGGTCGGTGATGACGTTGGTGCCCGACGTGTAAGTCTGGCCGTTGAAGGTGATATTCCGCGAAATCGTATTGTTGCCGTCGAAGCTCACCGGGGTGTACCCGACCCGGAAGTGCGCCCTCCCGACTCGCAGGAACGCCTCGCCCGACGGGAAGTTCTCGTCCCCGACGCCAAGGTCGCTCTTGGCGTCGAACTCGCCGGTCACTCCGCTCACCGTCGTTTTTACGTTCGCATCGAGGTCCGGGAACCAGTACATTCCGCGGGCGCCTACCTCGAAACCGGGCGACGCATGCGCCGGGACCGCCGCCGAAAGAAAGAGGACGGCAAGGAAAACAAGGGGTCGTTTCATCGATACTCCTTTCACGGGCAGGATATTGTTATAATGGTCCGCCTTGAAAATTCGCACTTCGCGAGGGTTGCATGACGACGGAACGGAAACGGGAAATCCGGCGCCGCAGGCACCGGAAAGAGAAGTCCAGGAAACAACGCTCGAAGAAAGCGGCCAGGAGCAAATAAAAGATCGGTTTCGTTTCCCGGCGGAAAATGTTCCCGGCTACGGAAGCGGATGGGGCGCTGGTGGCCCCCCCGGACTTCAAATCCGGTCGGGAGGCAGCAATGTCTCCGGTGGGTTCGATTCCCTCACGCTTCCGCCATCCTCCTGCGCTCCTCGGCAGAACCAAAAAGTAGCCTCGGGGCTTTGGAGGGCAGTCTTTTTGCATTATGTAAAGCTTATCGGAGGCGGGGAAGCGTTTCTTTACGGACGTTTCGAAAATCGGCACCCGCAGAAGTCCTGTCGGTAAATACCCAGCTTTTTCGATATTTTGACGCTCTTTAGATACCCGTCGTTTTTTTTCATGTCAGCCTCGACGAACCGTACCCCTGCTTTTTGTCCCTCTTCACGGCCGATGCGGTTCACCATCGTGGCATCCTTCTTCGGACTTACCGTCAGGATGGTGCAAAAGGCCGGAATCCCCATCGCTTTGGCTTTTTCCGCCGTGCGGCGGAGCCTCATCCGGATGCATTCCTCGCAGCGGCGGCCTTTTTCGGGTTCCTCCTCGAGCCCCCGAACGGCGTCCTCCCAATCCTCCCGACCCCCATCTTCCGTTTCGAGTGCGAACGGAAGGAAATCCTGCACCTGGCGGGTCGCCTGAAGGCGGCGGTCGTACTCATCGCCCGGCGGAATATTCGGGTTGAAGAAGAACCCGGTGACGCGGAACCTCTCCTGCATCGCCGGAACGCCGTAACAGGCGTCCGGTCCGCAGCAGATATGCAGGAGAACGTTTTCGCCGTCCGGAACGTCCGAAAGCAGCTTCATCTGCGGAACCCAACCTCTCTCTTCCTTATCATATAATCGTGAATGGAAAAGAAGGAGGAAAAGCGATGGGCCTACAGGTCCTCCTGTTCGTAGCGACGTTTTTCTCCACCCTGGTCGCCGGGACGTACCTCTCGGGCGCCGATCCCCTGCGCGACCCGGCGCAACTGGTCGTGGGGCTTACGTTCTCCATCCCCCTGCTGGCGATACTCGGCATCCACGAACTGGGACACTACACTGCCGCCAGGCGGCACAACGTCGCGGTGACTCCGCCGTATTTCATCCCGGCGCCATCGTTCATCGGCACGTTCGGGGCGTTCATACGCATCAAGTCGCCGGTTCCGCACCGGGACGCATTGCTCGACATCGGCGCGGCAGGGCCGATAGCAGGAGCCCTGATCGCGGTTCCCATCCTCATTATAGGATTGAAGATGTCGGCGATCCGCCCGACGGTCGGTCTCACCGGCATCCCGCTCGGAGAGTCTCTACTTTTCCGCGCCGCATCGAACCTTGTTCTCGGCGATATTCCGAAGGGCTACGACGTCGTCCTCCACCCCGTTGCATTCGCCGGGTGGATCGGCCTTCTCGTGACGGCCCTGAACCTCCTGCCGGCGGGGCAGCTCGACGGGGGGCACATCGCGTATGCCCTTTTCGGCGGTTCGTATATGAAATTCGCGCGCGCGATCCCGTACCTGCTCCTTCCCATGGGGTATTTCTGGGGGGGGTGGATCATCTGGGCGGTCATGCTTTTCGTGATAGGAACGGCCCATCCGGCGCCGTTGCACGCGGAGATCCCCCTGTCACGGGGGCGCCGCGCCGTAGGCATCTTTTCCGGGCTTCTTTTCCTGGTTTGCTTCACCCCCACCCCGGTTCCCATGTAAGGGGGGATGAGCCATCCGCGAGCTCTTTACCCTGCGTCCTTACCTGGAGCGCCACGGGACGGCGTTCGTCCTGTGCGCCCTCGGACTGCTGGCTTCCAGCCTCTTCGGGCTTCTGATCCCCTGGATGACGCGGGAGGCGATCGACGGCATCGCCGCGCCCGACGGGGCGGCGCGTCTGGCGCGAGCCGTATCCTGGATGCTGCTCTTCGCGGCCCTGCACGGTACGTTCCGATACTTTTCCCGCCGGGGCTTGCTGGTCGTAGCGCGCCTGGTGGAACTCGAGCTTCGAAAAGACGTGTTCCGCCATGTGATCCGCCTGCCGCTTTCCTTTTTCGGCGCAACCCCCACCGGGGACGTCATGTCCCGGATGACGAACGACATTTCCGCGGTGTGGCTCTTCCTGGGCCCCGGGCTGCTTATGCTTGCGGGAACGATCATCTCCTACGTCCTTGCCCTCGGCTTCATGTTCCGGATCAGCGTTCTCCTCACGGCCATTTCCCTGGTGCTGGCGCCTGCGGTCATCCTTGTGTCGAAGCAATACGGAAAAACGTTCCACCGCCTCTATCGAAATGTCCAGGAAACGCTCGCAGGGATGAACGCAACTCTCCAGGAAAATCTGAGCGGCATCAGGCTGGTCAAGGCGTACGGTCTCGAGGAGCATGAAGCAGACCGGTTCGCCCTCGATTGCGAGGAATATCTCCGGAAGAACGTGGCCGTCGCGAAAACATCCGCGGTGTTCCACGGGGCGATCGGATTTCTCGCGGGCGCCGGGATCGCAATGGTGCTGCTGGCCGGCGGATGGCTCGTCATCCGCGGCCGCCTGACACTGGGCGGATTCGTCGCGTTCAACGCGTACCTTGCGATGCTCTCGTTCCCGACCATGGCGCTTGGATGGGTCATCAACCTCGTTCAGAGGGGCGGAAGCGCCATGGGCCGCATCAACGAGTTCTTGCGACTCCCCACCGAGCTTTCAATGGATGAGACGGAGCGCTCCGAAGCGCCCGAGGCGGCCAGGGATGGCGAAGCCGCTCTCGAATTCCGGAATCTTTCTTATTCCTATCCGGGTGAAGGACGAGGAGAAGCGCTTCGGGACGTATCGTTCGTCATACGCGCGGGCGAGGTGGTCGGCCTTGCGGGGTCCACGGGCAGCGGGAAGAGCACATTGCTATCGGCGATCCTGCGGCTTTATCCGGTCGCTCCGGGGACGGTATTTTTCAATGGCAAGGACATCAACGGCATCCCTGTGGAGGAACTTCGACGCTCCGTGGCATTCGTCGCGCAGGATCCCTTCCTCTTCTCGGACACGGTCCTTGCCAACCTCTGCTTCGGGTTGGAGGAAACGGATCCCGAAACGGCGCGGCGGGCGGCCGGGCAGGCGCGTCTCCTTGCCGAGATAGAAGAAATGCCGGACGGGTTCGGAACGGTCATCGGAGAGCGGGGGGTCTCCCTCTCAGGCGGGCAGAAGCAGCGGGCGACCATCGCGAGGGCGCTCGGCACCGGAGCGAAGGTCCTTCTCCTGGACGACGCTCTCTCGTCCGTGGACGCGGAAACGGAACAGGAGATTTTCCGCGAGATCCTCTCGCTGCGCGGCTTCAGGACGATCCTTTACAGCACGCATCGGCTATCGTCGCTTGCGCGCTGCGACCGCATCCTGGTTCTCTCCGAAGGGAGGATCGCTGAGCAGGGAACGCACGACGAGCTGCTTTCCCTTCGCGGAGTGTACTTCGACATGTACTCCCGCCAGATGCTCTCCCGCGAGCTGGAGGCGTCGACGTGAGCAACGGGCACGAGCTTTTCTTCCTCGAAGACCGGGCAGACGCGCAGGCGTTGGACATTCGGCTTCTGCGCCGTCTTCTCTCGTACCTCCGGCCTCACAAGGCGCTGGTCGCCCTGGCTCTCCTGGGGCTGGCGTTGGGCACCGTCTGCCAGCTCGCCGGCCCTTACCTTATCAAGATAATCATCGACCGGCACATAACCGCAGGCCGCTTCGAGGGGATGATCGGGTGGATCGCGCTCTATCTCGCTTCCCTCGGTGGGGCGATGGGATTCCTTTATCTCGAGATGCTTTCGGTTTCGATACTCGGCCAGCGGGTCATTCTTTCGATCCGGAAAGAGATGTTCTCCCGGCTGGAGCGCCTGCCCGTCTCCTTCTTCGATCGGACGCCGACCGGACGGCTGATGACGCGGCTCACTTCCGATGTGGAAGCGCTCCAGGAGCTCATATCATCGGGGCTGGTGTCGACCGTAGGCGACGTGACGGTCCTGCTGGGGATTGCGGTCATCCTTCTGTTCATGAACCCCGCCTTGGCGTTAGTCACGTTCATCGTACTTCCCGCCCTGGTTCTCTTCGTGGAAGTGCTCAAAAAATTCATACGCGAGGGAAACCGGGAGATGCGCAAGAGGCTTGCGCGGCTGAACGCATTCCTCCAGGAGCACATTTCCGGCGTCGCCGTGGTCAAGGCGTTCGTGCAGGAAAAGAAATCGGACCGGCAATTCGACGCGCTGAACGAAGATTACGCGTCCGTGAGCGTCCGCCTGACCAATTACTACTCGTTCTATTTCCCGGGTGTCGAGCTTTTCTCGTCGATCGCCGTGGCGCTGCTGCTATGGCGTGGCGGCGGGCAGGTGATTTCCGGCGCCATTACGTTCGGCACGCTGGTGGCCTTCCTCGAGTACGCGCAGAAGTTCTTCAACCCCATAAAGGACATGAGCGACAAGTACAACATACTCCAGTCGGCCCTGGCATCCTGCGAGCGGATCTTCCATATCCTGGATGCGGAACCTTCTCCCGAGTACGTTCGCGCACCCGCACGCGCCGCGGCGCCTGCGGCAACTCCGGACCCGGGCTCCGACAAGGACCCCGGACACGAGGCGGCGAGGCATGAGCCGGATGTGGGGACGCCCGGACACGTGAGTGCGCCCGCCATCGAGTTCCGCGATGTCTGGTTTTCCTACGGCGACGGCGGCGCGGGAAATACGCCGGACAGGGGACCTGTACTGCGGGGGGTATCCTTCTCCATCGGGGAAGGTGAGATGGGTGCGATCGTCGGCGCAACGGGTGCGGGGAAGACGACGATCCTTTCTCTTCTGTGCAGGCTTTACGAAATCGAGCGCGGCAGGATCCTTCTGTTCGGGCAGGACATCCGGGAAATCCCCCGGGAGGAACTGCGCGGAAGGATATCGCTTGTCCTGCAGGATCCGTTTCTTTTCTCGGGAACCGTCCTCCAGAACGTGGAGGCGGGGGGGAGTGCCGTGGAAAATGCGGTCGCCGCATCGGGTGTCGCCGATTTTGCGGGAAGATGGGAGAAGGGTCTCGAGACCGCCGTAGGAGAGCGAGGCGGAAGGTTGTCCGTCGGACAGCGCCAGCTTGTGGCGTTCGCGCGCGCGCTGGCCAGGAGCCCGGACGTTCTGATCCTGGACGAGGCAACCTCGAGCGTGGATCCCGTCACCGAGAGCGATATCCGGAAAGCGCTTGCGAACATCCTTGCGGGCCGCACTTCGCTTGTAGTCGCACACCGGCTCTCCACGATCCTGTCCGCGGACCGAATCATAGTGCTGCACAAGGGGAAGGTTCGCGAAACGGGCACGCATCGGGAACTGATGAATGCCGGCGGCATCTACAGCCGCCTCTACATGCTCCAATACGGCGGGAAAGCGGAAGACGCGCCGTCCATATCAGCCTTACACCAGCCATGAACGAGAAGCGGACGTCCTAAGATCCAGGGGAAATAGATCGCTTCACACGCATCCTTTATTCCATCCGGGAATGTTGAAATCGCATCGGGTTGATCGCAACAATTAGTTGCATCGGTGCTTGTGAAACGTTTCCGCTCCGTGTTTCATCTACATAAGGCCGATGAAATTACCATCATATACGCTTTTATTTTCGACCAGATATGGATGATTGCGTCAAGCTTTTCCCGGGTTGGCATACCCCATGCTTTCATTGATTTCATCGATCATCCCCCGTTGCAACTCTTGCGGGGGATTGGTTAAGGAGGATAGCTGTGAATGTCGAGCGATGGATCCGCGTGATCGCGGGAACGTTTGTGATGGTGAGCCTTTCTCTTGGATGGTACATCTCCCCCTGGTTTTTCCTGTTCACGGCCTTCGTGGGCTTGAACCTGTTCCAGTCGGGCTGGACGAACTGGTGCCTGATGGAGACGTTTTTGAAAAAACTGGGCGTGCCCGAGCGATAGGGAGGAGGCGCAGATGCCGCTTTACGAGTACAGGTGCGAGAAATGCGGGCGGGAGTTCGAATCGTTCCGGAAATTGTCCGACACGGGGAAGGATGAAACGTGTCCCTCCTGCGGCGGCCTCGCCGAACGGGTGAGGATCTCGTTGTTCCGCATGAGCGGAAGCGGCTCTTCCGGCGGATCGTCCTGCGGAGGCGGCTCGCGCCGCTCGCCTTTCGGATGAGTGTGATCGTATCGCCCGGCGGTCGCCGGGAACACCCGCATCTCACACGGAGCTTGTGTTGCAGCGGCGGAATCCGGTCTACGAGGTAGGCAATGGGTGGTGACTGGCTTCAGGTGGTCCTGATTGCGGCTGCGGTCGTAGTGTTCGTGCTTATCAGGGGAGACGGGGGCGGTTGAGGCCCAAGGTGCTGATGCCGCGGCCGGGAGCCGCGGCTATGGAAAATCGAACGGAAACGGAATGCGTACAGGATCATCCCAACGCCAGCCGATGAAATTCACGCTCAGGCGAGGCCAAGACGCTTCATCTTCCTCCAAAGGGTGGTGCGATCCATTCCCAGCGCTGCCGCTGCGGCGATGCGGTTCCAACGGTTTGCTTCGAGGGCATGAGAGATGCGCCCCCGTTCATCGTCCCGGCTGGTTTCCGTTGCGGCAGAATCCGCGGCGGGTTCGCGATGCCCGGCGTCGGCCACTTCCTCCGCAAGGTCGGCGACGGACATCACGGGCCCCCGGGCCACGACAACGCCCCGTTCGAGCACGTTTTCCAGTTCGCGCACATTGCCCGGCCACCTGTAGGCCATAAGGCGCCGCATCGCCTCGGGCGACACTCCGCGCACCCGGTCCAGACCGCGCCTGCGAAGCCCTTCCAGGATATGTTCCACGAGCATGGGTATATCCTCCGTCCTCTCCCGCAACGGCGGAACCCGCAAGGGTATGACGTTCAGCCTGTAATAAAGGTCTTCCCGGAAAAGGCCTTCTTTCACCGCCTCGCGGACGTTGCGGTTGGTCGCGGCGATGATCCGGAAATCGGCGTGGAGCGTCCTGCTGCTGCCCACCCGCTGGAATTCCCGGTCCTGCACGACGTGGAGCAGCTTGGCCTGCAGGAAAGGGGATATCTCGCCGATCTCGTCGAGGAAGATCGTTCCGCCGGAAGCCGCTTCGAAGCGGCCCGTCTTGTCGGATATGGCTCCGGTGAAGGCGCCTTTTACGTGACCGAACAGTTCGGATTCAAGCAGTGTTTCAGTGAGCGCTGCGCAGTTGACCTTGACGAACGGTCCGTCGCGCCGCGGCGAGAGGTCGTGTATCGCCCGGGCGAAAAGCCCTTTTCCCGTGCCGCTCTCCCCCTCGATCAGGACGGTGGAATCGGTGTCCCTTACCGCCTCTACCAGGTCGAAGATCTTCTGGAGGCGGGCCGTTTTCCCGACGATGTCCCGAAAAGGAAACCGGGACCGGCGTTCGTCGGCAAGCCGTTCGATTTCCTCGAAACTGCGAAAGGAGATGACGAACCCGAGGATGTTGCCCGGCGGTTCCTCCAGGAACGACCAGCTTGCGCTGACGGGAACGATACCTCCGTCGGCGCGCACCAGGGTTCCGGTGACTTCGGTTTGCGGTTTACCCGCGGCGGAGATGTCTCCCATCGGGCATTGGGATTGCGCCGGTCCGAAATTGGCTCGAAGGATATCCCGGCAATCCTTGCCGATAGCCTCATTCTCAGGGATGCCGACCAGACGTTCGGCGGCCCGGTTGAAGGAGGCGATCCGGTGATCGCGATCGACTGTGATCACGGCTTCCCACACGCTGTTCAAAATCGCGGTCAGCTTCTTTTCGCCGGTAAGCGCAGCCCCGCCCTCTATTTGCAATATATCGTTGCGGTTCATGTTGCAATCATAATCCGGAATTCGCCAAAACGCAATGTTTTCAAAGAAATCGGTTATGGCACGGCGGATGCTAAACAAGCCGGGGGAACCGATCCGCCGGAGGCAGGGAGCACATCAAAATGTTGAAAATATCGATATCGTCGAAAATATCCTTGTTGCCGAAAATATCGGGACCGGCCATTTTATTCGTTTTCATTGCCGCGACGGCTTTGCCTCTTCGCGCTGCGGAGGCCATGGATTCCGTCGACCTGCCGCAGGCGGTGGCGCGAGCCCTGAAGGCAAATCCCGCCGTGTCCGCCGAAGGACATGATCTGGCGGCGGCAAGGCACGATGTCCTGGCCGCCCGCGGCCGCTATCTCCCCGAACTCTCCGCCGGGCTCCAGTTCCTGCGCACCGACGTACCCGCCGAAGTTTTCGCACTCAAGATCAACCAGGAAAAGCTCTCCGCGTCAGACTTCCTGGATGTGAACAACTTCAACAATCCCCCACCCCTGAACGGCTACTTCACGACATTCACCCTCCGGCAGCCGATCTTCGCGCCCCAGGCGTACCTGGGATACAAGATGGCGCGGAAGGAGGCCGGCGCGAAGGAGTTCGACTACTCGAGGACAAGGGAGGAGGCGGTTTACAAGGTGCTCGCCGCGTATCTCGACGTTCTTACCGCGAAGGCTTACGCCGGCGTCGCGGCGCAGGGGTTTTCCGATGCGAAGGAGCACAGGCGGCTGGCGGAGGCGGCCGAAAAAGCGGGAACGGGCTTGTCCGCGGATGTCCTTAGGACGAAGGTGTCGGTTGCAGCGGCGGAAGGGGAGATGGTGACCGCGGAGAGCCGGCTCGAACTGGCGCGCCGCGGGTTGTCGCTTGCGATGGGGGAGAAAAACGCCCCCCCGACGGACGCACTGGGACCGCCGCCGGCGTTCCCCCCCCCGGAAACGCTCGAGGAACTGCAGGCTGCCGTGGAAAGGCGTACGGACCTGCGGGCGGCCTCCATGCGCGTCGCGAATGCCGCTACGGGCGAGACCCTCCGGAAGTCCGAGTACCTGCCCACCCTGGGTTTCATCGGCGAGTACAGGCTCGACGCAGCGAACGGGCCGTTCTCGGTCGACAACAGAAGCTGGAAGGCGGGCGTGGGGCTTTCCTGGAACGTCTTCGACGGACTGCGGAGGGAGGCGGCGGTTTCAAGGGCGGCGTCCGAACGGAGGAAGGCGGAAGAGAATTACAGGGGAGAGAAGGACCTTGCATCGTTCCAGGTGGCGCAGGCGTACCTGGAAGTCCGCGATGCGCAGCGGCGGGCGGAGATCGCAGGGGCGGCGGTTGCGGCCGCGGAAGAGGGGGCGAGGTTGATCCGCAGCAGGTATGAGAATCAGATCGGCCGGATGATCGACGTCCTTGATGCGCAGGCGGCGCTCGACAGGGCACGCGCGGAAGCCGTAAAGGCGGAGAACGACGTGCGCCGCTCGCATGCCCGCCTGATGTTCGCTTCGGGGACGCTGCTGGAATGGGCTTTTCGGGAAGGGAAGGAGGCACGACAGTGAGGTTTCGCGCCGTAACAACCGGACACTTCGTGACCGTGGCGGCTTTTGTTTCGGCCGCGATCCTTCTCGCTTCCTGCGGGGATAGGGCGAAACATGGGAAAGAGGTCTCTCCGATTCACGTGGTGCAGGGCGTTGAGGTGTTCACGGTTGCGCCGTCCTCCCGGGAATCGGCGGGAGAGGCGGTGGGCACGGTGCGGGCGAAGACGACCGCCGCGGTGGCTCCGCAGGCGATGGGGCGCCTGACCGCGGTTTTCACGGAGGCCGGTGCGCGTGTCGAAGCGGGCGGATTGCTGGCGACCATCGATGACCAGGCGGCCCGGGCGCAGCTTGCCTCGGCCGATGGAGCGCTTGCCGAGGCGGAAGCGGCGCGCGAAGAGGCGGACCGCGGCGTCGAGCAGGCCGAGGCCGGCAGGTCGCTTGCCGAAAAAACGTACGGGCGCTACCGGAAACTCCTGGAGGAGAAGGTGATCACACCCCAGGAGTTCGACGAGGTCGAGGCGCGACGGACTGTAGCGGCGCAGGAGCGAGAGCGTGCGTTGAGGCGGCGTGCACAGCTGGACGGCAGGATCGCGCAGGCCAGGGGCCATGTAAATTCCGCGCGTACGGCGCTGGCTTGGACGCGGGTAACCGCGCCGTTCGCCGGGGTGATCGTGGAGAAGAGAGCGGACGCCGGATCCATGGCGACGCCGGGCGTGCCCCTGTTCATCCTCGAGGACCCGAGGCGGCATCGCATCGAAGCGGCCGTCTCCGAGTCTCACCTCCCGCTGCTCAAGGCGGGCTCCCCGGTCCGAGTGACGCTCGACGCCGACCCTGAGCGGGAAATACCCGCGGCGGTCACGGAGGTCGTCCCCGCGATCGACCCAGCCACGCGAACCTTCCTCGTGAAAGTCGATCTCCCGCCCGGATCGGTCCGATCCGGCCAATCCGGCCGGGTGCGGTACGCCGCCGGGAAGGGCTCCGGGATTGCCGTCCCGAAACAGGCGGTCGTCCGATCCGGCGGGAGCGATTGGGTCTTCGTCCTCTCGAACGATAACGTGGTCCGGCTTTCCCCCGTCACCCTCGGCGCTCCCGAAGGCGACCGGGTGGAGGTTCTTTCCGGGCTTTCGGCCGGGGCTCGCATAGCCGTGTCGCCCGTAGACCGGCTTGCCGACGGCGTCCGGGCGGAGGTCCGCAAGTGACGGACCGGCAAAAGAACGCGCGGCGCGGGATCGCGGGCCGGATCGCCGCGGCCTTCATCGATTCCCGCCTGACGCCGCTCATCGTCCTTGCATCCATCCTGCTCGGCGTGGGGGCCGTGCTGCTTCTCCCCCGCGAGGAAGAGCCGCAGATCGTCGTTCCGATGATCGATGTCTTCGTTCAGATGCCGGGGGCGTCCGCGAAGGAGGTCGAGGACCGGGTCACAAGGCCGATGGAGAAACTCCTCTGGGAGATACCGGGTGTCGAATACATCTACTCCACGTCGTCGCCGGGGCAATCCATGGCGGTCGTACGGTTCAAGGTCGGCGAGGACGAGGAGAAGAGCATCGTCCGCCTGAACCAGAAGATGTTCGCCAACTTCGACCTGATCCCGCCGGGCGCAACGCCTCCGCTGGTCAAGCCGCGATCCATAGACGACGTGCCCATACTGGCTCTCACCCTTTCGGGCGAACGGTACGACCCCTTCACGCTGCGCCGTGTCGCCGTGCAGCTTCACGAGCAGATAAAAACGGTCCCGGACGTGTCGGAGGTGAAGATCATCGGCGGGCAGCGGCGCCAGGTGCGCGTGCTCCTCGACCCCGCGGCTATGGCGTCGCGCGGGGTTGCGCCCGCCGGGCTCGTCGGCGCCATCGGGCAGGCCAACCGGCAGCTCCAGGCCGGAAGCTTCGCCTCCGGGAACCGCGAGTTCCTGGTGGAGACCGGCGGTTTCCTGCGAAACGCCGACGACGTGGGGAGCGTGGTTGCGGGAGTCTCCGGCGGCCGGCCGGTGTACCTGCGCGATGTCGCGCGTATCGTGGACGGGCCCGAGGAGCCGTCAGACTACGTGCTCCACGCGGACGGCCCTTCGTCCCGCGAGAAAGCGAAATCCGCGGTACCCGCCGTCACGCTGTCGGTAGCGAAACGTAAAGGTACCAACGCCATCGCGGTGGCGGATAGGGTCCTTGCGAAGGTGGATGGGATCAGGGGAGCCCTCCTGCCCGGCGACGTGCGCCTCACCGTGACGCGGAATTACGGCGAGACGGCGGCGGACAAGTCGAACGAGCTGCTCCTGCACATGCTGCTCGCCGTGATCTCGGTGTCGGTACTCATCTGGATCACGCTGGGGTTCCGTGAGTCGGGAATCGTGGCCACGGCCATTCCCGTAACGCTTGCGCTTACGCTCGCCGTCTTCTACCTCGCCGGTTACACACTGAACCGGGTGACGCTTTTCGCGCTCATCTTCTCCATCGGCATCCTGGTGGACGACGCAATTGTCGTCGTCGAGAACGTCGTCCGGCACATCCGTCTCCCGGAAAACCGCGGCCGGCCCTTGTCTGAGATCGCCATAGAGGCTGTGGACGAGGTGGGGAACCCCACCATCCTCGCCACTTTCACCGTGATCGCCGCGATACTCCCCATGGCCTTCGTGCGGGGGCTCATGGGCCCGTACATGCGTCCCATCCCGGTAGGAGCGACTGCCGCGATGCTTTTCTCCCTGCTGGTGGCGTTCATCATCACTCCATGGGCGAGCGTGCGCCTGCTGAAGCCGGATGATGGACGCGGGGATCACGGCGTCGAGGGGAGAGCCACACGGCTGTACCGGGAGGCGATGGGCCGCCTGCTCCACCGGCCCGCATGGCGGTACGGATTTCTCCTCCTCGTCGTTTTTCTCCTTCTGGGCTCGGCTTCTCTCGTCGCGCTTAAGTGGGTGAAGGTGAAGATGCTCCCCTTCGACAACAAAAGCGAGTTCCAGGTGGTGATCGACATGCCGGAAGGGACCACGCTGGAAGAAACCGCATCCGTCACCAGGGAGATCGGGGGAATCCTCTCCACCGTCCCGGAGGTGGCGAATTACCAGATGTACGTAGGCGCTTCTTCTCCTTACAACTTCAACGGGCTCGTGCGGCACTATTTCCTGCGCCGGGGGGCGAACGTCGCGGACATCCAGGTGAACCTGGCTCCCAAGGGGGAGCGCAAGGCGCAGAGCCACGATATCGCCACCCGTGTCAGGCCGAAGATCCAGGAAGCTGCGGCCCGCCACGGCGCCAGGGTCAAGGTCGCCGAGGTCCCCCCGGGGCCTCCTGTCCTCCAGACGCTTGTCGCGGAGGTGTACGGTCCCGATTACCGGGGGCAGATCGAGGCCGCGAGGCGGGTAAAGGATATCCTGGAAAAATCCGAGGGTGTCGTGGATGTGGACTGGTACGTGGAAGACGACCAGCCGCGGTTCCGGTTCGAGGTGGACCAGGCCAAGGCGGCACAGAACGGGGTGTCGACCGGGCAGGCGGCCGAGACATTGCGCCTTGCCGTGGATGGGACGGCGGCGGGGCTGCTTCACCAGCCCTCGGAAAAGGAGGACGTTCCGATCGTCCTGCGCCTCCCGCGGGCAGAACGTTCGAAGATCGAGAGCCTTAAAGCGGTCCGGGTAGCGGGGAGGCAGGGGAACCTGGTCCCCCTCGGAGAAATCGTTCGGGTGCGCGAGGAGATTGCGGAGAAAAGCATCCACCACAAGAATCTTATGCCGGTGGTGTACGTGACCGCCGACGTAGCGGGGAAAGTGGAAAGCCCGGTCTACGCAATCCTGGGGATCAACCGGGAACTCGACAAGCTGGTCCTGCCCGAAGGGTACGGGATGGAGCGGTACGTGGCCTCCCTGCCGGAGACGGATCGCAAGATCGCCATGAAGTGGGACGGGGAGTGGCACATCACGTACGAAGTGTTCCGCGACCTTGGGCTGGCCTTCGCCGCGGTGATGGTGCTGATCTACATCCTCGTGGTGGGGTGGTTCCAGTCCTTCCGCACGCCCT
Source organism: Deltaproteobacteria bacterium (assembly GCA_016218975.1). Taxonomy (NCBI): domain Bacteria; kingdom Pseudomonadati; phylum Myxococcota; class Myxococcia; species Deltaproteobacteria bacterium. The sequence continues at coordinate 586 of JACRCO010000053.1, read as the reverse complement.
TCACGATCATGGCCGCCATTCCGTTCTCACTGGTGGGGATCCTCCCGGGCCACGGCTTCATGGGGGCCTTCTTCACCGCCACCTCCATGATCGGATTCATCGCCGGAGCCGGGATCGTCGTCCGCAATTCCATCATCCTTGTGGACTTCGTGGAACTGCGGCTTTCCCAGGGGATGCCGCTGGACAAGGCGGTGATCGATGCCGGTGCGGTCCGGTTCCGCCCGATGCTGCTGACCGCCGCGGCCGTCATCGTCGGCGCTTCCGTCATTCTGTTCGACCCTATCTTCCAGGGGCTGGCTATATCCCTGATGGCGGGCGAAGTCGCCTCCCTGCTGATTTCGCGCATGACGGTCCCGATCCTCTTCTTCCTCTCCGAACGAAGGAAGCACGCAACAACTTAAAAACCGGGACGCAAAAACAGGTAAAAACTCAAAAACAGGGACGTTCTTAAAAACTCAAAAATAGTCAAAAACAGGGACGAGTCAAAAACAGTGACGTTCTTAAAAACTCGGGTGACACATCGACTGCCGTCTTTGGTTCGAGTTTTTAAGAACGTCCCTGTTTTTGACTCGTCCCTGTTTTTGAC